>JAKAFI010000003.1 GCA_021818005.1 Acidobacteriota bacterium
GGGGTCGCGCGGTGGCCGCTAGCGTCAGCGGAACCACGCTGATCGGTCGCATCCGCGACCTCGGCGGCTATCGCGATCCGTTCATCACGGACGCGATGTTGCTCGGCTGGATCAACGACTCCCTCGCGCAGCTCTGGGAGATCATCGTCAAGTATGACCCCGGCCGGGTAATGACCGCGGCGAACGTCTCGGTGGTCTCAGGGACCGCCGCCTACAACCTCGCCTCGGACTTCTACCGGGTCAAGGGCGTGGCGGTGGCCGACACCGCATCGCCCGACGGGTGGACGGTGCTCGAGCGCTACATGTGGCCCGAGCGCCACGGCTACTCCGCCAACTCGGAGAAGCTCTCGGCGCGCTGGGACGTGCAGCAGGGGCAGCTCTGGATCTGGCCGAAGCCGACGTGGGCCGCGTCGGTGCGCGTGGAGTACTTCCCGACGGCCCCGCAACTCGCCACCGCGGCGGGGACCTTCGACTCGATCAACTACTGGACCGAGTGGGTGGTCTTCGACGTGCTGGTGAAGTGCGCTCTCAAGTCCGACGACGACGCGAAGGGCTGGGCGATCGAGCGTGACCGGCGCGAGGCCCTGATCCGCGGGTCCACCCCGCAGGTCAACGGCGGCGGCCCCAAGACGATGGTCTCGATCTACGACCGGAGCGGAAGCCGGCGTCGGAGGCTGCGCTGGTGAGGCCGCCGATCTCCAGTCGCGATCCTGCCCTCCTCGAGTCGAACCGGCTCGCGAGGGCAGAGGAGCGCCACCTCGGCGAGGGCGCCCCCAGGCGCAGCCTCGGGGCGCCCCTGCCGAACCTGGAGACGAAGAGCAGGACCGCGGCCTATGGCGATCTGATCTGGGCCGACCCCGCCGCGGGCGCGCTTACCTTCCGGCTTCCGAAGGGCGACCGCGCCCACATCGGAGAGAAGGTCACGGTCAAGAACTACTCCGACTCGACGACGGAGATCACGATCGTCGCGCAGACCCCGGACACGATCGACAAGTCTCCAACGAAGGTGATGGCAACCGCTTGGATGCAGGCGACGTGCATCCTCGTCGCCGCGGACAAGTGGATCTGCGCGGCTCAGAACGGCTGCGCTGATTGCTCCTCGACCTGCTCTGGCACCTGCTCCGGGTCATGCTCTGGCTCCTGCGGTGGGGGATGCGCCGGCGGCTGCCTCGGGACTTGCTCCACCACCTGCGTCGGCGGCTGCTCCGGTGGCCTCTCCTGCGGCTGCGGAGGGAACTGCTCGGGGGCCTGCTCGACGGGTTGTGGTGGAGCGTGTCTCGGGACGTGCTCCGGGTCGTGCGCTGGGTCCTGCACCGGGTCGTGCCAGGGGACCTCTCGCGACGGGTGCGTCGCCTGCGCGGCCGACTGCACCGGCACCTGCTCTGGCACCTGCTCTGGCACCTGTACGGGATCTTGCACGACCGCTTGCGGCGGGACTTGCACCGGCGGCTGCATCGGAACCTGCACGACCGCCTGCGGCGGGACCTGCACGGGCACCTGCACCGGATCGTGCTCTACGACTTGCACGGGCGGCTGCTCTACGACTTGCACGGGCACCTGCACCGGATCGTGCGGCGGGACCTGCGTCGGCGGCTGCGGAACCGCCTGCACCTCGAGCTGCACGGGAACCTGCACCGGAGGCTGCGAGGCCGACTGCAAGGACAACTGCCGCTACACCTGCACCGCGACATGCGCTAGCGACTGCACGACCGCCTGCGTCGAGAGCTGCGGTGCATCCTGCTCCGGGTCCTGCACCTCGAGCTGCACGGGAACCTGCACCGGGGGTTGTGTGGCCGGGTGCTCCGGAGACTGCTCCGGGGGGGCCGTAGCATGAAACGCTCGCTGACCTTCATCGTCACCGACGAGTGCAACCTCCGCTGCTCCTACTGCTACGTGCGGAAGGGCTCGGAGCGGCTCTCGCTCGACGTGGCCGCGAAGGCGCTCTTCCTGTTTCTGAACGAGCCCCGATTCCGTGACGGGGCCGACGGCTGCACCTTCGATTTCATCGGCGGAGAGCCGCTCCTCGAGGCCGATCTGATCGGGGAGATCCTGGACTGTGCGCACGGGATGCTGCGCGGGCACCCCTGGGAGAAGAACCACGCCGCAGGGCTGACCACGAACGGGCTGCTCTACAACACGCTCCCGGTGCAGCGGCTTCTGGTGACGAATCGGTGCCTCGGGGTCTCGATCACGGTCGACGGGCCGGCAGACGTGCACGACGCCGCGCGCCGCTTCCCGGACGGGAGCGGGTCGCACGCCCAGGTCGAGGAGAACGCCAGGCTCTGGTTGCACCAGTTCCCGGGGCCGCTCACCTCCACCAAGTTCACGCTCTCGCGGAACACGCTCGGGCAGCTCGCCCGCTCGGTGGTCTACCTGCTTTGCGAGCTCCGGGTCCCAACCGTGAACGCGAACCCGGTGTTCGAGGGTCCGTGGTCAGACGAAGACGCCGCCCTCTACGAGGCGCAGCTCCTCGAGCTCGGGCGCGAGCTCCTGGCACGCGGCATCCCGCTTGACCGCTGCAACCTCTTCGGTCGACACGTCGGGCTCCCGCACCCGCGTCTCGACGATCAGAGTTGGTGTGGGGCTGGTAAGTGGATGCTCGCGGTGGACCCCTCCGGGAACCTCTACCCCTGCAACCGCTTCGCGCCCTCCGGCCTCTCGCATCAGCCTCCGATGCCCTGCGGTCACGTCGACGTGGGCCTCGACTTCGCCGTGCTCGACGCCTTCGCCGCGCTCAAGCGGTCGGAGCAGTCACCGCCCGAGTGCCTCTCCTGCGAGGTCTCCGGGGGCTGCGCCTGGTGCAAGGGGCACGACTACGACGAGAGCGGATCGATCGCGAAGCGCTCCACGAGCCTCTGTCTGATGCACAAGGCGCGGGCTCGCGCAAACCGAACGCTCTGGGCCGAGGCTGACGCATGACGCGCGCCGTCCTCCCGATCCCGCTCGGCGCCATGGGCCTCAACGCAGGCCCAGAGCCGCGACTTGTGCAGGATGGTCTCCTCCGGCTCGAGAACGGTCGGTGGGACCGGCGCGGCGCGATCTCGAAGCGGCCCGGGATGGACACCGTTTCGACGGAGGCGAACCACCCGCACCTCGCGACGTGGCAGGACAAGCCCGTTCTCCTCGGGAGCACGCTCAAGGTTCGCAACGCGACCACCTCGGCATGGGACGACTGCGGCTCGCTCGGCCTGATGGATCTGTCGGTCGACTGGCGCGCGGTGGTCCCCGAGGAGCCGTCGGGCGTGGAGGTCGCCGCGCAGGGCGACGTGCTGCTCCTCGTCTTCACGTGGTACGAGGACTCCGCCATCCTCGCGAACGCCTACCAGTACGCCCGAGCTGTGACCTATTCGAAATCGAGCGGGAAGCGCCTGGCGGTGCTGGATCTCGGCCTCACACACTCGGCGATCGCCGCGCCGCCACCGTGGCCGGCGCGCGCCATCAACATCAACGGCTCGCTCTACTGCCTGAAGCTCGAGGGGAACTCGCTCAAGCTCGCCACCGTCTCGGCGGTCGACGGATCGATCGGGTCCTGGTCCACCGCGCACAGCTTCGCGGTCGCCCCCGAGACCGCCGCCGGTGCGCGCTGGGACTGCTGCGTCGACGGGTCCACGCTCGTCGTCGCCTTCGCGGACGCCGCGGGCGACGTGCGGCTCGGGTTCCTCGCGGGCAGCATGACCGAGGCTGTCCACGCCGCCACCACGGCGCGCGCCGTCGGGTGCTTCCAGCTTCGCTCCGGCGTCGCCGGCATCCTGTTCTATGACGCCGGGACCGCGCCCGACACCGTCAAGTGCGTCGGGTACAACACCGCGACCGGAGCCGTCGCGGTTACCGAGATCACGCTCGACACGGCGGTGTTCGCCGTCAAGCACCTCGCCGGCGTCGCGACCTCGAGCACGGTCGCTGCGTGCTACTGGACAGACGCGACGGCTGCCTCGATCCCGACGGTGAGCGGACACGACTACCGGATCCGAAAAAGCACCTTCACCGACGCGAGCGGGACCGGGGTTGCTGGCACTGTGTCCACTCTGAAGGACGGATGCCTGATCGCCGCGCGGCCCTGGCTCGACGGCACCGAGCACTACCTTCCGGTAGCGACGGATGTCGGCTCAGGTCTCACGAAGCCTGGCGGTGTGGTGCTGAACTCGAGCGGGGTCCCCGTTGCTGTGTGCCTGGTCGGATCTCAGCACGCCGGGGAGAGCTACCATCCTGGGGCGCCCGTCGCGACCACCGGAAGCGCCTATTTCGCGCTCCCGAGCTACGGCCGGTGGTTTGGCGGGCACGACTCGGCCGGCTGGCTCAAGGGCGCTGCTCCGTCGGATCCTGCGGCGGGCTTCGGCGTCGCGATCGTCACGCTCACCACGACTGACCTGGCGAAGTGCAAGCCAATCGACACGGGACACAGCCTCGTGATCCCCGGCGCGCTCCCGCGCGAGTTCGAGGGCTCCGCGATTCGCGAGCTCGGGTTCTTCCAGTACCCGCACAAGTGCTCTGTCGCTGCCGGCGCCGGAGCGGGCCTCGGGATCGGGACCTACGGCTACGTCTGGGCCTACGAGGCGTTCGACGACCGCGGGCGTCGCGCCGTCTCCTCCTGCTCTCCGGTCGCCTCGGCCGTGACCACCAGCGGGAATCAGGTGGTCACGATCCAGCCTCCGCCTCCGCTGACGCTGACCCTGCGGCAGGCCGGCGAGTGGCGCGCCGTGCTCTATCGAACCCTCGTCGGCGGAAGCGTCTACCATCGCCGCGCCGTGCTCGAGGGAGCGAACGCCGCCTCGTGGGTGGCGATGGCCGATGGCCTGGCCGACGCCGATCTGGAGACCGAGGAGCAGCTCTACGTAGGAGACCCGGCGTCGATCTCGATTCTCGAGCATGTCCAGGTGCCGCCGTTCCGCGTCGCCGCGATGCACGACGGTCGGCTATGCGTGGTGCCGATCGAGGACGACCGCGTGATCTGGTACAGCAAGCCGCTCTTGCAGTCGCAGGCGATCCACTTCTGCGGCGAGACGCACTCGCACAGGCCAGTGGCGGCGACCTCCGAGATCACCGCACTCGATTCTTTCTTCGGCCGGATCTGCGCGTGGACCACATCGCGCCTGATCATGATCGAGGGCGCCCCGCTCGACAACACCGGCGGCGGCGCCGGGCTCGGCTCCTACCTGCTCCATGACGGCGTCGGGTGCTCCGATCACCGCACCGTCGTGCAGACGCCCGCGGGCGTGCTGTGGAACTCGAACGCCGGGATCCGGCTGCTCACCCGCGAGCTGCAGCTCGTCGACATCGGCGAGCGCGTGAAGTACCACACCGAGAACCTGACGGTGGTGCGCGCGGTCGCGCAGCCCGACGACGCCTCGGCGATCTTCCTGACCTCCGGCTCCGCGCTCGAGCTCAACACAGAGCAAGCGATCTGGTCGACCAGGACAAACCACGAGGCGAGCGACGGCTGCGTCGCCGGAGGGCTCCTCTGGGTCCGCAACCCGTCGACGGGCGTGGTCAGGAAGCAGGTAGCGAACCGGCTCGACGGCGGCTCGGCGTTCTCGCTCCTACTCGCGAGCGGGCACCTCTCCCCGGCGAACCTCGGCGGGAAGTTCAGGATCAAGCGCCTGCTGATCTTCGCCTACCACCTGAGCACGCACACGCTCCACTGCGCGTTCCAGTACGACGGTGACCCGACGTGGATGGACGATCAGGACATGGTCGCCTCGACACTCGGCTCCTACTTCTCCTCGGCGGCGCTCCTCGGCTCCGGGCTCGCGTCCACCTACCGGGACAAGGCCTATGTACTCGAGGCGATCCCGTCGCAGGACAAGTGCTCCTCGATCGCCTTCCGGATCTACGACGCGAGCGCCACCGGCACCGACGGCGGGATCGAGATCGTGGCCGCTGCGCTCGAGGTCGACGTGAAGGAAGGCGCCCTACGCTCCGACACCGTGCGGAGGTTCACATGATCCTCCGGCCGATCGAGCCCCAGGACCGCTCGCAGGTCGAGGCACTCTACGGTGCTGAGCTCCCGCAGTGCCCCGGGCTCGTCGACATCATCCTCGACGAGCCATCCGTGTTCACGCTCGTGGCGGTGGTCGCCGAGGAGGTTGTGGGGGCGCTCTCGGTGGCGCTCTGCTCGGAGCGGTGGCGTCCAGGCGCCAAGCTGGGCGGGGATCTGGCAGAGGTTCTCGCGATCGCGGTGCGCCCGTCGATGCGCCGCATGGGGATCGGCCTCCGCCTGATGGAGTCAGCGCACGCCTTCGCGGATGGAAGCGGGGCAAAGCGCCTCGAGGCGCAGATCCGGGAGCAGCCGGAGGCGATCCACTGGCTGCTTGCCGGACTCGGCTGGCGCCCGGTGGAGATCGAGGCAGAAACCTACGCCGATGGCCAGCGCGCGATCCGCGTGGCCGCGGAGGTCGGAGGATAGCCATGGCATGGATCGTCCCAGCAATCGCTGCCGCGGGGTCGCTCGCCGGGGGGGCAGCAGGAATCGCCGCCGCGGTCCGCGCCGGAGGAGGCGGTGCTCACACGTCGGGGGGCGCTGGCGGGCCTCCCCCGAAGGACCCCGGGCAGGTTTACCTGGGCCGCTTCACGCCGCAGCAGCAGGCAACCGGCATGGCCGATCCCTACGGCCCCACCGCGAAGAAGCAGGCCGAGCTCGAGCAGATGGGGGCCTCCGGCCTCGCGAGTCCGTTCGTCGGCGAGGCGCGGAGCCAGCAGGACCAGATGCGCCAGCAGTACCTCGACGCGCTCGCGCTCCAGGGCGCCCGCGCCCGCGGCGAGAACAGCGTGGTGGACGCTCAGGCGCAGATCGAGCGCGACCGGGCCCAGAAGGCGTTCCAGTCGCAGCTCGCGACCATGAGCGGGCAGGGCTACTACAGCCCCGCCGCCGCGCGCGCCGCCCAGATGCAGAGCTCCGGCCTGCAGCAGTCGCTCTCCGGCCAGGTCGCCGCGGCGAAGTCGCAGGAGATGCAGCAGGCGCAGCTCGCATACCTCCAGGCGATCGCCGCCGGGCGTGGGCAGGACCTCGGGCTGATGGGCAAGGAACTCGACGCCGAGAAGCAGCGCCAGGCCTTCTACACCGCCATGGCGGGCCTCTCGCAGGGGTACGGTCAGATGGACCTGCAGAACAAGCTCGCGCAGCAGCAGGGGCAGCAGAGCTACGAGCAGTTCCTCGCCGACCTCTACCTCCGCTCGCAGCAGGGCAAGGACGCGATCGGCGCGCAGCAGAACCTCGCAAACCAGCAGCTCTACGGGCAGCTCGGCGTCGGCGGTCTCAACGCCGCGAGCGGAGCGCTGGGGGCGCTCGGGAGCTACTACAACGCCTCGCAGAACAACCAGCAGCAGCAGGCGTGGAACAACGGGGACTGGTGGGACACGACGGCCAACTGGCCGAAGCCGTGAGGTGACAGATGGATCTGAAGCAACTGCAAAACGCCTACCTCACGGAGACCAACCCGCAGAAGCTCGCGGCGATCCTGGCCACCCTCCAGCGGCTCCAGGGCGGATCTGTCCTGAAACCAGTCTCGATGGATGTTCCAATGGGGGCGTCCGCTGGCTCAGAGCCGATGATGTTTCCGACGACGAGCGCAAAGGAGATCGTTGCGCGCGCCAACGCCGAACGCTACGGGACCGATTACAACCCGCTGACGATGGACCCGGCCACCTGGTCCCAAGGTTCACCGGCACTCGACACGATGTCTGCGGTCAAGGCCAGGAACGACACGCCGGTCAACGTCCCGCCACCCACTGACCCGCTCGGAGGCCTCGGCGGAGCTCCGCAGGGCCCGCCGCAGATGGTCAGGATTGGCAGCGGAAGCTCGCGGACGGTGACGCACTCTCCCGAGTTCCCCGCCGCCCTCCTGCCGCAGAAGCGGGCGATCGCCGCGGAGGCGCAGACCGCCGCCCAGGACGCAGCCGCCCGCAAGACCGCGCTCCTCGACGAGCAGACGGCCCACGCACAGCTCTGGACCGACCAGGCCAACCTTGAGTCACGCCTCGCGGGCAAGGCCGCCGCCGGCACGTACCAGCGCTACGAGGAGACCGGGCGCGAGCTCGAGCGCGGCCGCGAGCAGATCCGGAAGTCGCAGCTCGACCCGGGCAGGCTCTGGGCGCAGATGCCCACGGCGCAGAAAGCGGTCAACGCGATCGGGATCGCACTCGGCGGGTTCGTCGAGGGCTTCACCGCAGGCAAGGTGCAGAACTCGGCGCTCAAGATGCTCAACATGGCGATCGATCGCGACATCGCCGCGCAGCGCGACGCCTTCGCCCGGCAGCTCGAGGATCTCAACCTCACCTCGAAGGCTCAGAGCGTGCTCTGGCAGCAGTGGCGCGCGCAGGAGGCAGACCGCAAGGCCGCGGCGCTCCGCGTCTCGCAGCTCGAGATCGCGAAGATGGGGTTGCAGTCGCAGCGCGAGGACGTGAAGACGAAGGCCGCGGAGACCGTGCTCGGGATCAAGGACGCGCTCGTGAACACCGAGGCGAAGACGATCCCGAAGACCACGAAGACCTCGAGCTACTCGTCGAAGACGGTGCCGCTCGCGAGCCTCGTGAAGAACGCGCCCGGGACCAAGACGCCGCCCCCGGCGCTCCTGGATTCCGCGGGGCAGGCCGTCGGCGTTCTGCAGCAGCTCCGCGGCATCCAGACCAAGCTCAAGGGCTACTCGCTGCTCGGGGCCAAGGCACCGTGGAACACCGAGAGCAAGCGGATCCTGGAGAGCGACATCAAGCCGTTGACGGTCGAGCTCGCCAGGCTCGGCGGAGAAAAGGGGCCGCTCTCCGACGGCGACATCAAGCGGGCAACCGAGATGATCATGGGCGGGTGGAACACATCCGCGGAGCTCTCCGCTCGCCTCGACCTGGCGGCAAAGAAGATCGCCTCCCGCACGGCGGCGAAGCTGGCCACCGCCGCCCCGTACTTCAATGTGGCCCCGCTCGCCCAGCAGCTGAGGCCCTACATGGGAGGCGCCGCGCCGGGAGGCGCCGCCAGCTTCGGGAGGCCGCAGTAGATGCCGACCCCCGCCGCCCAGCCCATGATCCTCGGCGTCGCCCCCGACGTGCAGGATCCGTCTCGGCTCGTCGCCTACACGAACGAGCAGGGCGAGGTGTCCATGCGGACGCCGGGCGGGGAGGCGCGCTGGGTTCCACGCGAACAGGCGCAGGCGGCGGTCAACGCCGGGCTGATCCCCGAGACCCGCGAGCAGTATGAGGTGCGGCGCGCCGGCGAGCGGGTCGACGCTCCGCTCGAGGCCGGGCTCTCCTCGGCGCTCCGGGCCGGCTCCCTCGGGCTCCTCGACGCGATCAGCCCAGACATCGTGCGGAAGCACGCCAGGGACCTCGAGGAGGCGAACCCCATCGCCTCGACGATCGGCGGGCTCGTGGGAACCGTGGGGACGGCGCTCATTCCGGGCGGCCCGCTGGCGCGGATCGGAGGGCTCGGGGAGCGGGCAGGCGCCGCGGCTCTCGGGGCCGGCAGGGCAGGCCGCGCACTCGCGGAGGGCGCGGCGATCGGCGCCGGAGCGGGGCTCTCGCAGAGCGCGCTCGCGGGCGAGATCGACGCGGGCGAGATCGCCAAGGGGGCGGTCGCCGGGGCCGCCATGAGCGGGATCCTCTCCCTCGCGGGGGCCGGGCTCTCCGCCGTCGGGCGCAAGGCGAAGTCGGTAGCGCTCAAGGCCGGGGGCGTCGACGAGCTCAAGCTGCAGCTCCTGCAGGGGCGCGAGAAGGCGATCACGGATCAACTCTCCGTGCTCGAGGCGCGGGCGGCCGGAGCGCCTCCGCCGACTCCAGGGTTCGCATCGCCGGCCGCCGCCAGGTTCGACCTGGAGCTCTCCACGGCGCGCGGGGCGCTCGATGCCGTCAAGGGCGAGATCGCAGCGTCGCGTCAGTCGCTCTTTTCCGCCGCCGGAAAGTACCTATCCACCGCTGCTGGCGCGGCCGGCTTCCTCACGGGGATGCACTTCGACGGGATGCTGCTCGGCCTCGCGGGCGGTGGCATCGGTGGCGTGCTCGCGAAGGCGGTTGGCAAGCGGATCGGCTCCGCGGCGGAGGCTCTGCTTCCGAAGCTCGAGGGCGCGCTCGGGGTGGCATCCAAGGCGGTCGCTCCGCTCGCACTCGCCGGACGTACCGGAGCCACGCGGATCGTGTCCGACGAGGCGCTCTCGGCGCTCTCGAAGAGGCTCGAGCTCACCGACCCGGCAGAGATCGGGCGGGCCGCGCTGGCGGGATACTCCGAGGCCGGGCTGGATCCGCAGCTCGCCACCGACGCCGCGCAGTTCCAGGCCGCCCGCGTCGCCCTCCTCAAGAGCGCGGTAGGGTCGGGCAACAAGGTGTCGGCCTCGCGCGCCCTCGACGCGCTCGAAGATCCGCGCCGCATCGTGCGCCGGCTCGCGAAGCTCGAGCACCACCAGGAGGACCTGCAGGTGCTGCAGCAGGTGTTTCCCCGCGCATGGTCGGAGCTTCAGGCCGCGGCGCGGCTCCTGCTCGCCGACAGAAAGGTGCGCGGGCGCGACCGGCTCAAGCTGACGCAGATCGCCGACCCGCAGAGGTGGGCCGGCCTGTTCGCCGTGATGTTCACACCTGCCCCGCAGCCGGAGATCGGCGCGGGCGCCAAACGATTCAACATGCCCGACGCTGCCACCGGTCTGCAGCGTCTACAGGGAGGATAGAGATGCTGACCGACGTGAGAATCAAGGACCAGGACGGCACGCGCCGGGTTGACGTGGTTGACGGCGGCGACGAGAACGCCCTCGTGATCTCCGAAGCGATCTCGGAGGCCACCCACGAGACCGCGGCCAGCGTCGCGCAAACGACCGCCGGGAAGCTCACCGCCACCGCGACACCGTGCCGAGCGGTGCGCGTCTGGTCCCCCGACGGCAGCGGAGGCTCGACGGCGAATACCGGCGACATTGCGGTCGGCTACAGCGGCCTCACGCTCGCGAACGCTGTCCACTTCCTCTCGCCTGGCGACGAGGCCGTGATTCCCTGTACCGACGCCGCGCACGTCTTCGCGGTGAGCGCGACCGCGAGTCAAACGCTGCGCTGGGAGGTGCTCTGATGGGCGCCGGAATCGAGATGATCAAGAAGCTCCGTCAGACCCTGCACAAGTTGACCCTGAATCCGCTGCTGTCGAAGTATGGGCTGCAGGTCAATCTCGGGTCGCTCACTGGGCACACCGAGCAGCAAGGGCCACACGCAATCAACATCGAATCCGACGCCGGCTCAGTCACCATCGCCAACGCTCTTCGCGTCGCCAATTCGACGTACCGTTTCTTCATCGACGCGTGCGGGCATGTCGTCTGCAACACGGCCTTTTTGATCAACGGTGGCATCAACGGTGGCATCACGGCCGATACCCCATCGACGTGGTACGCCTCGCAGCCAACGAATCAGCCGACCATGCTGGGAGTGATCAGCGACGTGGCCGGCCCCGTCGCCTACTTGCAGACGGGAAGTGGGCCGTTTGCAGACCTGGTGCGGGGGTACGGCTCGTCGAAGGAGCTTCTCCATCGTGTTGACTGTCTCGGGAAGCTGACGATCTGCGGCGGTGGGCCCGTGGCAATCGCGAATCGTTATGGCGCCAGAGAGGGTGAGATCTATCTCTCCAGCGACGGAGGAGCGGCCGGTGTTCCATGCCTGGTCGTGACGATCGGCGGGAAGAGCTACCCGCTCTCGACGGGGACGAAGATCGCCTCGTCGATCATCGACTGCAACCCGGTGTGCCGCGCGTCGAGCGGATGGGAGTACATGCCGCTGTTCGAACACTACGGGTACGACGCATTCGCGGACGTGTGGCCGGGGGTGGCGCACTTCGGGACCACCTACGGATCGCAGCTCGCGAAGGTCGAGAACGGGTCCGATATGACCTACCGCGGGGCCGGCCCATACAGCGGCACGGCCCGAGATGGGTCGATCCTCTTCGCGAATGGCGACTACATGCAAGCGGCCTCGGCCGCTTCCTACGACGACGGTGCCGGCGGCTATGACTACGTGTGGCGGTTCATCGCGAAGACAGTGGCAGTGGCGGCCGGGTACGGTGGAGTAGCTGGGAAGATGGGCGGCTCACCGGCGGTCGGGTGGGTCTTCGGAGCTCGCGACACGAACTTCGGATTTCAGATCTGGCGTGCTGGCGCTCCGGTCGAGCTCACCAGCGGAGCTCTGTCGGCCGGTACCTACTATGATGTGATGGTGTTCTATCGGCGCTCGACCGGACTCGCTCAGATGTACGTGGACGGGGTGGCGAGCGGGAGTCCTGCCGACCTCGGAACCGCTGCGTTCTCCTGCCCAGCCTCGAAGTTCCAGATCGGGAATACCCTCTCGTGGGGAGGGTACGCCGGAAACGTGGCCTATGCCGCGTGCTGGCGCGGCCTGAGCGGCTACTACCTCGACACGCATTTGCAGGCGGCCTGTGCCGCAGCGATGCACGCGCCGCTTGCGTGATGGCAGACGGGCTCACTATGGAGGTGAGGTGCCGTGATGGGCGATGGTGACATCCTCGCCGTCCTCAACCGGCTTGACGTACTCAAGTCGATCGTGGACGAGCAGCGAATCGAGCAGCGGATCAACGGCGATCGACTCGAGCGCGTCGCGACAGATAACGAACAGCAGCGCGTTCAGCTGCAGGCGCTTGGGACGCAACTCGCTGGCGTAGACAAGAAGGTGGACGCTCTCTGCGTTGGCTGCGCCGAGCGACACAAGCGCATCAGCGAGGAGATCGACGGCGCGAGCGCGGAGCGGAAGGAACTACGGGCCAACCTCGAGAAGACGCGCGGGTGGATCCGCAGGGTCGATGCGCGGGCTACCAGTGGGGACATGACCGGGCCAGTCAAGGTGTCGGGCGTGGTCGCGATGTGGCTCGAGCGAAACTGGCGGCTGGTCGTGTTCGTTCTTGCGCCGATCCTGATGGCGGTCCCCACGGTACGCGGCTGCCTCGGAGAGCGCGCCACCGAGCAGCTCACGGCCGCAGTCAAGCGCCTCGAGGAGCGGCCAGCGACGAAGGTGATCATGCCGCCGCCGGCCCCCGTCCCCGTCCCAGTGAAACCAGATGCGGAGGTATCGCCATGAGGCCATTCGTTACCATGCTGTTCTTCATCTACACGGCGCTGCTCGGTGGCTGCTGTGCCACTAGCCGCTGCTACGTGGCGCGCGCGCAGACTGCGCTCGAGGCCGCGGACCCAATCGCAGTCAAGGCAATCGGCGGCGTCTGCAAGCCGAAGGTCGCGGCCGAGTGCAAGGGCAAGGGGGAGGACTGTCCCGCGTTCAAGCGATGCGAGGCCGCGCTAGTCGCCTACCAGGCCGCGCGCAAGGTCGTGGGTGACGGGCTCATCGAGCTCAACCGCGCGCTGGCCGCGCTGGGGGTGGAGTGATGGACAAGGTTCTCGACTGGCTCAAGCAGCAGGGGCTTGGCTGGGAGGCGCTTATCAGCCTCGGCCTCCTAGCCTATGAACTCGGGAAACGCCTCGCTGAGAGGGAGGGAGTAGCGCCGGAAGAGCTCGCCAAGCGCGAGGCCGCGGCACAGGTGCGGCTGGTTGGCGATGCCGACAAGTTGCTGGCCGAGCTCCGGGAGATGACCCGGTGAACGTCCCTGATGCAGCAAGCCGAGCTCGCCTAGTGGCTGCTCGAGAGGAGGCGTCGCGAGCCTGGGATCTAGTTGCTGCGTGCGCGAACCAGTGCGACACGGCCGCCCATGCTCTCCAGCAGGCGCTTGTTTCGGCGCATCGCGCGCAGGAGCGCGTGGAGCGCATAGAGCAGGAATGCTAGAGGCGCTCTCCCTCGCCGCGCTGGTCGCCGCAGCGTCGCCAGTTGAGGCGCGTTACGGCCTGCCATCACGGCTGCTCGTGGCTGTCGTGATGGCTGAGAGCGGAGGCCGTGCAGTAGTGTCCCGCCGCCGCAGTTGCGGTGGTGTTGATGTCGGAGTCGCACAGATCCATGTCCATAACCGCGACCAGCGAAGAGTTCGTCAGCTCCTGGTGCTTGCAACAAATCTCGACCGAGCCGCCTACCTGCTCGCGCGCTCCAGAGAGCGATGCTCGAAACCGCGCAGCCGCTGCGTGTGCTTGGAGGCGCATTACAACTGGAACGGCCGCACCAAGTGGTGCCGCCGCGTCCACCGCATCTGGCGGGAGTTGCGGCCAGCGAAGGGGCTGACATGAGCAGCATCGATATCCTCCGCGTCCTCGTGGATGGCGCCTTCGGTCCTCCCTCGCCGCTACGTGACCGCGAGCTCGAGGTTGTGCGCGCTCGCGTCGCAGGCGGTGAGCCGGTGGAGCGCGTCGCCGAGGAATATCGGGTCGAGCCGGAAGCGATTGTGGCTGTGTGTCAGCGGCCTATGGTGTGGCGCTAGGTCCCTTCTTCCACTCCAGGTCAATCCACGACGCCTCCTTGAAGCCCGGTCCCGGGTCGCGCTTTCCGGGCGTGATGTCGCTGTGGCGGCACCACCATCGCAGAGTCTTGCCGAAGGCGTTCCGCAGCGTCCCAACCAGCCGCGTGAACTCCACCCGCTCATGCTCGCTGCGCGGGTTCTGATCCCACGGCCCCGAGAGCGCGATGCCGATCCAGTCGTTACCTTCCTTGCCTGCATGGTACGCGCGCCGCTGTAGGCTCACGAGTTGGACGAAGCGCCCCTCGCGGCCAGGCTCCACGTCCCAGGCGAAGTGGTAGCTGATGTTCATGTTCAGCGCCGCGTCGGCTAGGTCGGGGCCGCGCTCGCCGGAGTGGACGACGATGCCCGTCGGCGGGTGCTTCTGTGTCGCGTGGTCGCGGTCAGGTCTGCGCGTGTAGCCATCGAGCCAGTCTGGCCATTCCGCTAGAGGGCTCATGACGCCCGCCCGCACTTGCGCGGCGATGGGCTCGCCGGGACGCCCGCGATGCTGGTGAAGGTGATCAGGTCTAGGGTCATCCGCTCACCCTCACCATCAGAGTCGCCAGCGGGTTGGACCTGCACTGGTTGAGAACCCACCGCCAGAACGCGAAGGCACTTGCCTCGTCCCCCCAGCCGTTCTCCGGGTTCAGTCGCATCAGCGCTTCCCTCGAGCGACTCCACCACTCGAGCGCGGGCGCCAGCATCTCGGCAGCGCGGGCGCAAGGCAGCCCGTCGAGTGCGTAGAGTTGTCGATCTCCTAGCTCATCGAGTCGCCCAACCGCCGCGAGCGAACGGCGCAACATTTCATTGCAGTTGTGGGTGTAGTTGCGCAACTCGCCCGCCGAGGCGGGGCGACCGCAGTGTTCACACGGAGGGGATTCAACCCAAATGTCCCAACTCATCTCCCTATTCTCGCTTTCACGCGCTCGAGCGCGGTCCGTGTTGCGATTGGGTCCTGCCTGTTGAGCTGTCGCGCGGCCTCGATCTCCGCGTCGAGCCAGGCGAGGAAGTCGGAGTGCTCCTGCCGCTCCTCCGCTCTCACGCGGTCGAGCAGGTTGGCGAGGTCAATCGGCAACCAGCCCTCAAGCTCGTAGCTGGGAAGCGCCGTCGATCGCAGAAACTCCATAGCCTGCTCGCGGCTTCTTTCTGTGATCATCGTATCACTCCGTTTCCCTTCCGCCTCGCGGCCTCAATCGCCTGCGCCAGCGTCGCCCCCGCGCGCCACAGTTCCACCGCCGCCCGTCGCACCGTCGGACTGAGACGCTCCAGCGTCATGAGCTCGCACCCCAGCGCGTCCGCCACCTGCCGCAGCTCGTGCGCGGGACACTCCGCGGCGAGGGTGCGCAAGTGCTCCTCCAGCGCGGCGCGGACCTGCCCGAGGCGGTGACGCGGCGTCAGGCTGGCGAGGGGGATATCAGCGGCGGTCATGGGTGTTCCATCTCGAGCACTCTCGACACCTGTACCAGCCGTCCCCGTCGCAATCGTTCGGACCAGAGGACCCTTCGGGCGCGAAACATTCCATGTGTTCGGCCTCGTCGAGGCCATCCTGTTCGGCCCTCGAGGAGATGGCGTGGTCGCGTGCCAGCGAAAACACGTCGTCCGCTGACAGCCGCAATCCCTTTCTGAGCTTCGCGGCGGCAATAATCCGCTCATATACGCTCATCTGCTCACCACCCCGGCACACCAGCCGACCAGGAGCCCCACGACGGCGAGCGCGAGGAGGAGGAGGTTGCAGATCATCTTGGTCTCCACGGTTTCGGGATTGGCCCGCCAGTTTCGTCGGCAGCGTTCCTCCAGCAGGACTTGCAGCGCTTGACCCTGCTACCCCGGCGCGGCACCTCGTCGCCCCACTTGAACGACTCCTGAGGCGCGACGAAAAGCTCGTCGATCTCGTCGCTGGCTGCACCACATTTCGACAGCGCCCACACCTTCCCCTTGCGGACGAACACCACGCGAGCAAGGTGCGCCACCGGATGTGGGTGCGACGGGTACGCCATGCGAACGAACTGTAACTCGCCTAGCATGGCCAGCGCGCAACTCCAGGCATCGGCCTCGGAGAAGTCGTGCGACAACAGCAGGTCCATCGCGACCATCGCGCGCTGGGCGGCTGGCTGCTCCGATGTCCGAAGCGAGCGCAGCAGGTCGACCAGGGTCATCCTCGCACGCTCCCGCTCCCGTCGCCGTCGCGCACCGGCAGCGTCTCGGCTGCGGCCTCGTCGGCGGCGTCGGAGAACTCGGGACCGTCGTCGAGGTCTTCCTTCTCCGCGACGTTGGGACCGTCGGGCAGTGGCATCCAATACTCGATCGAGTAATCTCCGCTATTGTCTCCACCTCGATCATGGAGTCGAGGATCTCCGTTGTCGCATCTGGCCCCATCGTACGCGCACAGGTGCAGACTATCGTAGAACACATCCCATCCGAGCACCAACGCGCCGCGAGCAGGAAGTCTGTCCTTCACTCTGATCCACATTCCGTCTCTCACTTCACCCTCCTCGTAAGCGGCGCGGTCTGCGTGTCATCCAGCCTGCCGGCGACGAGCTTGTCAACTACCTGCTCATCGCGCGGGCTGATGGCAAATGGCCATTCCTCGCCGAGATAGCACCTCGAGCAAAGGTCACCATTGACTGTCCCGAGCTCACCGCAGCGGCAGCGCGTCTGCGCCAAGATCTCTCCGAGCTGCATGACCACGTTGCGCGCCCGCTCGTCGGCCACGTCGCGAGTCAGGACGGCGCCCTCGCGGACTCTCCGCGACGCGCCGCCCGCAGAACGGCTTGCACGCGACCGCGCAGTCGTTGATCTGGTCGCCCTCGAGGAGCTGGACGCGCTCGCCGCGCTTCAGACGCAGCTTGCGGTGGTAGGCGTGCGCGTCGTCCCGCGTGCGCCAACCCGACTTGCCTTTCGGGTGAGTGCTCACCGTCGCACCACCTTGAAGCGCGCGGCGAACTCGCTCGGTCGATAGCTCTCGACGGCGTCGACGATCTCATGCTCGGTCAACTCGACTCCGGTCAGATCGATTTTCGTCGCGACCGCCTTCCCGTCGACCACCTCCAGCCTGCCAACGTCTCCGACCTCCTCGCCCTGCCACGTAACCGCCCCGGCAATGTTGATGCCCCACGGCTTGAGTTTGTTGTCAATGATCCACTGGAGCCAGTCGGCGTAGTAGTAGAACTTCTCGCCACCGTCCCACACCAGCGCATCTCCCTCGCGGGATGGGACCCACTGACAGTAGGAATCAGGGGTGTCACCGCCACGCTTCTCGCTCAGATCTCCGATCTCGAGCCATTGTTCGTGGCTAAGAGAAGGATGAAGCTCGAACCGTCCACGAAACTCCGTCGTGTATCCCATTACTCGCTCCTCTCTACCTGCCGCCGCATCTCAGCGGCCATCGCCTGCTCCCGCGTCAGCCCTCGCCACCTCGCGCCCACGTCGCCGCAGAGCTGCGCGAGCTCGGCGATGATCGCGTCCGGTTGCGCCTCGTTGAATAGCGCCGTTACCGCCGCTAGCCACACCGTGTCCCGCAGCCCGCGCAGCATCGTCGCTCCGCGCGGCGTGCTGACCACGTACAGGCGCCCGACCGGCACGGAGCGCACGATGGGGTCGTGGCCGGGGCGCTGACGCGAGTAGGGGAGGGGGAGCGGCTTCACGTACCCGCCTTGCTGTCGAGCCCGGCGCGCTTCTGCCTCTTGCACTCGCGGCACTCGCGCGGCGTCCACCGCGGGTACTTCTCGAGCACGGAGCGCGGCACGCTGAATAGCCCGCCGCACGACCGGCACTTGAACGTCCCCTCGGCCAGCGGAGACGGCGCCCCGCTCGCCTCGACGGTGAGCGCCCGGATCACGCCGAGGGTGAGCTGGCAGTCACCGAGCGCGCTGTGAGCCTTGCTCGCTGCGATCGCCTCCTTGCTCAGCATGTCTCCGACGACGGCGGTCAGCTTGTAGCTCCGGCGCGGCGGGGCCCCGGTCTTCGCGTCTATGAACCGCACCACGGAGATCATCTCGATCCACTGGAAGTGGAACGGCCACGGGCGCGCCCCGAGCAGGCGACGGAGGAAGCGCTCATCGAACGAGACGTTCCACCCGACGAGCGGCACGTACTCGCGCGGGAGGCCTGCGCTCTCCATGAAGCAGAGCAACGTTTCTGCCGCCGCGTCAGCCTCGAGCGCAGCCGCCCACCCCTCGCTCGCCGGGTCGGTCGCCCAGGTGTGCCCGTTCACCCTGATCGCCTCGGCCTCGATCTCGTCGCCTGGCCGGGGTCGGACCGTGAACTCGAGCGGGTCGCCGACTGGCGCCAGCGAGTCGTCGAGCGCGATGGCGCCGACCTCGAGGATCGCGTGCCTCTCCGGGTCGAGGCCGCTCGTCTCGGTGTCGACGAGGAGGTGTGTGGCGCGCCCCATGGTCTACCCCCTCGAGCCGGGCTCTGGCGCGTCGGAGTCGTCCATCGGGGGCGGCTCGCCCTCGACCGGCTGGGCCTCCTGCTCGCGGGTCGCCGGGTAGTCGCGCCGCGTCTTCTCGATGATCCCGGCCGCGAGCTCGCGCGTCAGCGCCTGGTCAGCTAGCCGCGTCCGCAGCCACCCGCGGAGCTTCTCCGGCAGGTCGTCGCGTGCGATCCACTCGTCGATCAGCGCGACCTGATCCGGGGTCGGGCCCTCGTCGCGCCTCCCCGCCGGCTTCTTCGACCCGCTCTTGCCACCCTTCGCCTGCCGGCCGCTGCTCTGCGGGTCCTCGTGTCCGTCTCCGTCCTCCACGTCCTGCGTGAAGCGATCGCTCAGCCCGAAGGCGTTGAGCACGGCTGCGACGAGCGCCCGCTTCTCAGCCATCTTCAGCACGGTGTTCTCGCAGTCCCGCGGCCTGTCGATGTACTTGCTCTCGAGCGTCGAGGCGCTTCCGAGTCCATCGCCGACGATCGCCCCATCGGCGCGCCGCACGAGCTCGCAGCGGACCACGTAGCGGTAGAGGCCGAGCGAGGACCCGCGCTCCTCCTCCCATCCGTCGAACTCGCGGTTGCGCCACTTCTTCTTCCGCTTGATCCACTCCGTCTCGCGGTCGTGGTCGATCTCGCTCGCCACGATCGAGTAGCGGGGGAACGTACCGAATGCGATGCTGAGCCGCTCGGCGCCTGGCTTCAGGAGCGTTGGCTTGTCGCCCGCGCCGGGGATCGTGCCGTAGTCGCGTCCTCGCTCGAGCGCGTTGGCGATCAGCGTCGCGACCTCCTTGTGCACCTCGACCAGGTGCCCAGGGCTCACCACCGGGCGCATCAGGGAATGTTCTGGGCGCTGGACCTCGAGGGCCTCGGTCTCCTTCACGGCTGGGTCTCCCATCGTCTACCGCCTCCTGCGGCTAGAGCCGCGCTGTTAGACGCCGGTCTCTCCCGGCTGTCACGCAACTACCGCTCTCCTGCCTCTTCAAGAGCGCCGCACCAGCCGGCCGGGCTTGCTTCAACTTCTGCCCGCGCTGGATCAGGGGCCGCGTTCGCCCGGGGCGAGGTCGCCTCTCGGCGGCACTTCCCCATCATGGCCGCGCGCCGTCGACACTCGGCGCCCCATAGCGAGACGTGACTGCTCTGCCTCTCGCCGTCGGCCTCTCCCTCGTGGTATCTGTTCACGCGCGTCGCCCTCCTGCGGCCGCGAGGGCCGCGTTTGCGTGCGCGTCGTATGCGTCCTGCTCCGCCTGCCGCGCCTCGCGCTCCTCATCGGGATACACCCGCTTCCGGAGCGCCTCCGCCAGCGCCCTCGCGTGGTCGGCGCGGCTCACCCCGGTCAGCTCCGAGCGGACAGCTCCCGGGCCCTCGAGCCACTCCGGGTCCGCGAGCTTCGCCTCGAGGTCGGCAAGCTGCTCCTCGTCGCTGGGCTCGTGGCAGTCGCAGGGCCTTGGGTAGCCGTCCTCGTCGTAGTAGAGAGCGGCGAAGCACCAATCGCAGCGCATCAGCACACCTCCCCGGCGAAGAGAGCGGCGTTCATGGCGGCGAAGCGGCTCGAGGCGACACCGTGGCGCTCCTCACCGAGGCGCCGCGACACCCACGCCCAGCCCGCCGCCGTCTTCCGCACCGCGATTGCGCGCCCGCCCGGGAGCAGCCGACGCTCGGCGCGAACGGTGCCGGGGAGGCCAGGCCAGCGGATGAGCGACTTCGTCCAGTTGCTTGCGTTGTGCGTCATGAGTAACATAGTAGCATGTGCAGGTTGTGAGTCAAGCGGGGCTTGTGATATTTGCTGGCCCTGCTACTATCGTCGTCATGTCGCCCAAGAAGACCGAGAAGCCAGCTCCCCAGCCCGACGAGACGCGCTCCGCCCGCCTCCAGGTGCTGCTCACCCCAAGCGCCAAGGCAGTGCTCGACGATCTCGCCTGGCGCGAGCGCAAGAGCACCTCGGAGTTCGTGCGCGAGCTCATCGAGGCGAGGCTGGCGCGCAAGGCCTGACCTCACCTCCCGCCCCCGAGCGCCGCGCCCGCGAGCTTGAGCACGTCCCGCTGCCTCCACCCCGGCTCGGTGGCGTCTCGGTAGCTCTCCGCCGCCTCGCGCGCCGAGCGCATCCGCCCGCGGCGGGCGTCCTCGACGGCGGCGCGCCGCTCCTGCTCGCTGCACACGATCGCCAGCGGCCCTGGCCAGCGCGCTGCGAATCGCCACTCCGACTCCGTGAGTCGCCTCCGAGAGGCGGGCTTGCTCCCGTCCTTCACCTCGAGCAGGTAGCTGGCCTGGACGGCGATCGGGTCGAAGCACACGAGGTCGAAGCAGGGCACCCCGTAGCTCGCCGCGCTGAACGTGGCGACCCCGTCGCCCTCGTTCGCGCGCGCGGTCTCGTGGTGGTTCGCGTCGAGCCCGCCGCCCGTCGGTCTGTGGCGCCCGCGGCTCATGGCGCGACCTTGTCCTTCCGGTGCCGCACGAGCCCCTCGCGCTCCTCGAGGAGCGGGCGCACCAGACGCTCAAACCGAACACCAAGCTTGCGGCATGAACCTCCCCTTGTTCCCGGAAACTTGGGGGCACACTGAGGACGAGGCCAAAGGACCATGACAATGACTGGCTGATTGTGACGAAGGTCTCTAGTGTTCTGGTCCGTATACACCCAGACGATAACATCATCGCCATAGAAGTCAGTCAGCTCGATGATGTCAAAGACCATCTTATGCATGGTCTCAGAAGCTATGGCCCTCTGCTCTTCCTTCTCCTTGTCACGAACTATCTGAGCCGCATCTTCGGCCTGCTTCTTCGCGGCTGTGTTCTGGATATCAGCAACTTCTCGTGGGGAAAGACCATCAGCCATCACACTAACTCTCCGCCTGGTTCATCCTTGTATCGTACGAATACACCAATACCATTACGAGGATGACCCTCCTTGGTCGGATAGAGCTTATTGGCTTGAGACCTCCTCTGGATCTGGAAGTCAACAGGTAGACCACTATGATGCGCCAGGTACAGCGCTATCGACGAACACATGAGAGACCACAGGGCGTGGTAGTTCTCATTGTGCCCCGCCAAACCAGGAAACAGACGATCATAGTCCTCGTCAGCTAGAATGACCCTGACATCTACGTCTCTATAGTCCCGCTTCTTGAGGCAAGAACCTACGAGGTAGGTGACCAGACCGCCGAAAGCTTCATCAACCACCCTACAAGCTTGGTTGAGGTTGAAGAACTCAGGACAGGTCAACCAATGAGCGCGATGTGGCTCACTTACGGCTTGAACTGGACTATCTTCCATGGCCCCTTGAACACCTGCTGAGTCGTGTCGATGACAACCACCACATGATCGTCATTCGTACCGTCCTCTGCCTTGAGGACCATGAGCTTGCACAAAGGCTCCAGATCTGGCATCACCATCTTGATGCGAGCGCGCGCGGTCTCGTGGTGGTTCGCGTCGAGCCCGCCGCCCGTCGGTCTGTGGCGCCCGCGGCTCATGGCGCGACCTTGTCCTTCCGGTGCCGCACGAGCCCCTCGCGCTCCTCGAGGAGCGGGCGCATCTTCGCCGTCACCGCGTCCCGCTCTGCGCGGAGGGCGTCCAGCTTCTCGTCGAGCTCGGCGACGCGCTTGCGCCGCGTCTCCTCGGCCTCGATCTTGGCGAGCGCCTCCCGGTGGTGCTTCTCGGCTGCGGCCTTGCGTTGCTCCAGCGTTGGCATGTATCTCCTCCTCAGCGTCCTACGATGTGGATTCGTGTCCCGGGCGGGTCGCGCCAGACGTACCAGGCGACCCCGCGGACGAACGGCCAGACGCGCCACGGGATCGGGATCAGGTCAGTCGGTGGGCCGTGTCGGGTCAGAAACGCGGCGGTGCTCTGCTTCCCGGCGAGTTCGTCGATCGGGAGCACGAAGGCGGTGTAGAGTCTGCCCATGCAGCTCTCGAGGATGTGCGGCACCTTCGAGAAAGGCGGGTTCGTCACGATCGAGGCCGAGAGGATCGTGGCCATCGGGTCGCGAGGGAGGGCGGTCCAGTCCCCGATCTCGATGTTGCAGTCGGGGACGATGCGAACGAGGTTGAAGAACTCCTCTTCTCGGATCTCGCAGGCGTAGAGGTCCGTCCAGGCCCGGCCGCTCTCCACCAGCGCGGACAGGATCGCGCCGCCGCCAGCGAACGGATCGGCGATCGACCCGAGCGGGGGAGGGGCGAAGCGGAGCAAGATCTCCGTCACCTCGCGCGGCGTGGAGATGAAGTCCCCACCCTCCGGCGGGACCTCGACGCCCTCGAGTCCAAGCTGCGCGATCATCGGCTGCGCTCCTTCGCTGTCGCTGGCGGCTCCTCGACGATCCGGTCCTCATCCACCCACCAGCCCGCAGAGGTCTCGCTCTTCGTCACGCCGATGCTGACGCGCCCGCTCGCTCCCCAGCGCCGGAACACGCCCTGGCGGATGGTGCCGTCGCTGTCGCGCCAGCGGATCACGTCGCCGCGCTTGTAAGCGCCTCGGCTCACTCGAGCACCGGCACCGACCCGACGCCCAGCTCCTCGAGGCACGCCTGGAGGTAACGCGCCGCGCTCGCCATCGCCGCGCCCATCCACCGCGTGTCAGCGCTCGCGAAGAGGGCGACCGTCGGCGCGTTGCCGTCCTTGCCGTCGCGGAGCCGCAGCACGAATGGGGAGGCCGGCTGCTCGAGCTCCGGGAAGGTGCGCCACGGGCGCAGCTCGACCGGGTTCTTGACCTCCATCTCGCCGTTGCGGACCACGCCCGTGCGGACCGTCGCGACCTGGGTCACGCCGTCCTCGGCGAGCGTCGAGACCTTCTCGGCCTTCAGGTTGCCGACGAGCCGGAGGATCGCCGCGGTCTGCTCGTCCTGGACGAAGCCGGAGAGCAGCCAAATAGTGAAGGCCTCGGCGTCGAGATACTGGCCGAATGGCTGCGGCATGCCACCGACCAGCGCGGCGCTCGCGAAGGTGCGGCGCGTGAAGTAGATGCCGTCGAGCGGGCCGAGCAGACGGACCAGAGCCGGCCCCTCGACGTGGAGCACCAGCGACGAGATGTCGAGGCCGTCGCGCTTCGCGGACACATAGGCGAGGAGCGAGCGTATCGTGCTGAAGCCGAGCGGCGACGGCATGGCCGGCTTCACGATCTCGCGCGTCTGCGAGAAGTACTCGCGGCCGTCGTCCAGGTTGTCAGTGTCGCCAGCGCGGCCAGCCGCCTCCTCGGCGAGCTCGACCAGGTACTTCAGAGCCTCGGCGATCATGGGCTACTCCTTCCGTGCGGCGCGGGCCGCGGTGATAGGGGTTGCGCTCGGCGCCTGCTCGTTCTGCGTCTCGGGGATCACGCGTTGCCGGCTCGGCATCGAGGCGACCTCGACGGCGAGGATGCTTCCGTCCCGCTGACGCGACAGCTCGATCAGCGCGCCGCTCGGCCGCACCTTGGCCAGCTTCTTCTCGACGCCGATCTGCATCGTTACGATCTGGCGCTCGTCGTCGGGCTTCATCGAGAGCGTCAGCACCACCTTCCGCTCCGCGTTCGCGGGCGTGTTCGGATCGCGGATGTCCTTGAAGGCCTCCTCGAGGGCCTCGTTGACCATCTCCACGGCGCCTCCCTGCGCGAGGGTGGCCAGGTTCACGTTGTCCAGCTCTCCGGTCTCTCGGTCGATCATGGGTCACTGTCCTTTCGTTGGTCTCACGCGCTCGTCGCACCGGATCCAGGTGCCGAGCTCGCCGAGGCGGTCGAAGACTCGCGCGGAGTAGCGCGCGCCGATCTGCTGCGGGGTCAGGTTCGTGGTGACGATCGTCCGCGTGCCCGGCCCAATCTCGTCGTCGCGTCGCGTGAGCAGCAGCCGCAGGCGCGCGGTCGCCTTCTCGCCGAGCTGCTCCTCCTCGCCCAGGTCGTCAATCACGAGGTGGCGCGTGCTCCACACCTCCTCGAGTCGGTCCTCCTCCCAGTCAGCGAGGCGGGCGTAGTCGGGTGCGCGGAGGTAGAGCCCGTCGGCCCACACGTCCACCTCGTCGCAGGTACGGCCGGCGTAGCTCTCGATCTCGACGCGGCAGAGCTCCGCGAGCACGCGGCAGGCGGCGGCGCTCTTCCCGGTGCCTACCTGCCCCCAGAGCACCACCACGAGGCTCTCGCGGATGGCAGCTCGCAGCTCGCGCACGGCCCGCGTCTCGACCCACGCTCGGCGCCCACGGTCCAGGCCGTCGAGGTAGAGCCCGATCTCCTTCCGCGGGAGGGCGAGCACCTCGAGCGCGAGCTCGGCCTGCCTCCGGCGCTCGGCGCGCACACGTGAAAGCTCGGCGATCTCTGCCTGACGCGATGTGATCTGGCACCCTTGCCCAGCCGCCTCGCCGAACTTCGGAACCGCGCGCACCGGGGCCGCACACTTGCGCTCGAGGGGCAGGATCTTGGCGGTCATGTGGCCTCCCCGATCGCGACTAGCACGCGCTGGATCGCCTCGGCGTCGTCTCCAGCCGGCGCTACTCCGCGGGCGAGCAGCGCGGTCAGGCGGTGCTGGAACAGGGCGGGGGGCCACCCGGCCTCCCGCAACTTCGGGTCATCAAGCGAGGGGTAGGCCTCGAGCAGCGCACAAGCCTCGGCCTGCGTCCGCCCGTCGTGAGCCGCACAGTCGAGGTAGCCGCAGACCTTCGCGTTGGGTATGATGTCCCGCCGGATGCCGCGGTGCCGGAGGAGGCCTCGAGAGAGCGCCTTGCAGCGCTCCTCCTGCTCTGGAGTCGGTACCCAGCGTGTGCGCTTGGTAGGCTCTGGAGTGGTGGGGTGGGGATCGCGCGCGCGTGTGTCTTTCCTGGAAGGGGAAGGGGAAGGGGAAGGGGAAGGCATTGCGTCCGCATATGCGTCCGCATTGCGCCCGCATTGCGTCTGCCATCTGGCCTCAGCCGCCTTCCTGCCGTTATTAGAGAGCTTCTGCTCTCGCTCGCGCCCGTCGAGCCAGAGTTGAAGTAGCTTCGGGTTGGTGATTCGATCAACGCGAGATGGATGCGAACCGAAGAACAACTCGAGGATCAACTCGAGTTCAGGTCTCGCTCGCGTCATCTTCGCCATGCGCGCCAGCTTGTCGCGGTCGGTCGGGAGCGAGCATCCGTCCCCCTTCCAGCACCACATGAGCAGGCGCATGTATCCACGCTCCGCGCGCGGGCTCAGGTCGTCGATCGCCTCGGACGTGAGCCAGTCGTCGACCCAGAGCGGGAGGGGAGGCGTAGCGCCCATCAGCAGAGCTCCCACCCGACCGCGTTGCCAGCCGCGTCCCGCACCCGCCGCGCGTCGCCGGCCTCCTCGAGTTGCTCGAGCCCTCGGAGCGCCTCGGTGACCGTGATCCGCAGGCTCACGGCAACGGCCCGGAGTGTCCGCGGACCATGCGGCGCCACCTCGTGCAGGTGCCGGCGCAGTGCCGCGAGCAGATCCACGGGCCCGGAGCGCTCGGGCAGGCGAGCCTGGTACTGGTGCCGGAAGGTGCAGACGGCCGCCCAGCTTCCGCGGAAGAGGCTCATCTGCGCCCCCGCGTCGACGGCAGCGGCAGCTCGGGCTGCTGGCCTGGCCAGACCGCCGTCCAAACTGTCGCTCGGATGCGGCCAGGTGCTGGTGAACGTCGCCGGCCTGAGTCGCGGATCAACCCAAGCTGCTGGAGCTCGCGGCGCCGCGGTCTCTCCGTGTTGCCGGCGAGTCCGAGCATGGTCTGCAACTCCTCGTCGGTGAGGCCGAGATCCCCTTCGGCGCGGATCGCCTCAAGCACACGCTCGCGGTCGCGACAGGCGCGGGGCAGGGAGTCGGCTGCGGCCTCGCGGGAGGGTTCGGAGTGGGCGACGTAGGGCAGGGCCACGGTCAGCGCCTGCCGTTCAGGGCGTCGTCCTCGGCGGGGTGCTCGTCGGGGTCATCCTCGAAGAACGGCACCTTCCTCGCGTCAAGAGCCTGAGCGAGCAACTCGATGCCGATCTCCTGGTCGCTGATGGACGCGACCGGTGCGCCAGTGCGACGCGCCTTCTCTTCCTTCGCAGCCGTCAGCCGTTTGCGGAAACCGCTTGTGAATCTGACGGAAATGCGGTCGTCGCTGCCGTTTGCCATTGCCACCGTCCTCTGTTGATGTCACACTGATTGCCAGGGATGAACCACGATTAGCAGAATCTGCGGGTGGGGTCAAGAGAAAATGCGCCCTGTGGCGCAATAGGCGCGAACCATGAGGAGTGGGTTGACGCCGAGGAACGCGCGGGGTGATGATCGACGGCATGCGATGGCTCTTGATCGTGCTGGTCCTCGTCGGTGGATGTGCGACGACCGTCACCCGGTGGGAATCGACCAGCGAGGAGGGCCGTCGCTGCCTCTGGCGATGCGACTCCGACGGTCACCGATGCCAGTCTCAGTGCTGGGGATCGCCCGGCTGTTCCTCGAGCTGCTCGGCCTCGGTCTACTCCTGCAACGCCTCGTGCCCTGGCGCGCGCATCGTCGAGCAGCACGTCGAGGAGCCGCTTGGAGCCACCGGGGGGCCTTCGACCGACGCTGACTGCTGGCGCCTCGGGCTGTGCCAGCGAGGCGAGTGCGAGGTCCGCAAGGGCCGGTGCGTCAGGCGTTGAGCGTCCCTTCGCACCTGCACCATGGCACGATTCCGCGGATGGCACGGTATCGAAAAGTGCAATGCTGACAGGTAGATGGATGGGGCACCACCCCCTCCAGTCTGCGAGTCGGCGCCCCGACCCCACACACAATTTGGGGCACTTTTCACCTCCAGGGACACGATTCGCGCCAGAAAGGCGCACATTTGGGCCATGTTGAGCGTTTGTACTTGACATAACCGACCGACCGTGCTCATTCTGGCACACAGGATGGGCGACACCGCGACCGCCAAGCCGACCCGCAAGCCCCGCAACGCCCGCCGCGGCCTCGGCAAGGTCCCCAAGACCACCGAGGACCTCTTCCGGCTCGCCAGCCGCTCCGCGCTCCTCGTCGCACAGGGCAAGATGTCCGCCGTCGAGGGGAAGGCCGTCGCGGACCTGGTGAACAGGGCCGGGCAGCTCTCCCGGCGCCTCGAGCCCGACGATCCGTCCCTGACCGCCACCGGCGCGAAGGGGATGCCCCTCGATCAACTCCTGGCGACCGTCCAGGAGCTCGCCGCGAAGCTACAGCCAGGCGCGACCCCTCTCGCAGCACAGAAGCCGACCGACGAGACGCCTCTCGACCTCACCGACGAGCCCGCAGCGGGCCCCGGCGTCGCGAAGGTGCTCGAGCTGCTCAAACGTGAAGAGCCGGCCGCGTAGGCTGGCGAGAAAGGATCCGCCCCAATGTCGTTCCGCCCGCGTTCGATCGAGGAGACCACCAATCTGTTCTCGCTGTTCCTCCACTGGCTCGTCCAGATGAAGAACTCGATCCTGACCGGCCTGCTCTCGTCGGCGCCGACCACGGCGAGCACACAGGCGACCGGCGCCACCGGTGCGACCGTCGTCCGCGTGAACCTCTCGGCCGGAATCATCACCGTCGCGGGGGTCGCGAAGGAGTTCACCGCCGAGGCCGATCGCGTGCTGCACGACACGACCGTGTACACCGGGGCAGACGCCGGGGCCGGCACCTCGACGCTGACCACCGCGAACTGCTACGCCTACATCACGATCGTGGCGAAGAACGCGGCCGGGACGATCTCGCTCGTGAACTGTAAGGGCGGGACCGCCACCAGTGCGGCGCTCGCGCTCGCGGCGAGATGCACCGACGCCGAGATCGACACCAAGGTGAGCAACGTGCCGTGGGTGCGCGTCTGCGACGTGCAGATCTACCGATCCGGCGACACCGCGATCAGCCAGGTCCAGGACAACACCGTGCGCCCGATCCTCGGCAGCAACTGCTCCGAGGAGCTCTTCACCTCGATGGGCTCGGTCGACTGAGCGGGTGCCGCGCCGCATCGCCATAGCGGCCATCGCGCCGGACATCACGCTCCCCATCTGGGCGGCGATGTTCCGGCGCGCGGTGCTGCCCACCGTCGACGAGGTGCGGGTGGTCGCGGGCTCGCCGATCGCCGAGATGCGGACCCTCGCGGACCGCGAGCTCGGATTCGCGCGGATCCGTCTGCTCGACTGCTACCCCAGCCACGGGCACGAGCTCACCGAACTCTGCCGCAGCATCGAGGGCGACGCCGACGTGCTCGTGATCGAGTCCGACTGTTTCGTGCGGTGCGCTCCGAGCGTGATCCGGGAGATCTGGGACCGGCTGCACCTGTTCGGCGTGATGGGCTCGCGGATGGCGCGCGGGCCCGCCGAGGGCGCAGCCTTCCTCGACACGTTCGGCGCCGGTCTCTATCCCAACATGTGCTTCGCCTCGCTCGACGTGCTCCGCAAGCACACCTCGATGGACTGGACGAGCCGTGACGGCGGAGACGTGGGGCAGATCGTCGGCGAGGAGCTCCACGAGGCCGGTCTGCACAACACGAGCGCAGCGCACCTTCCACAGTGCCGCCTGAGCTCCTACTGCGGCGTGCAAATGGTCGAGCCGGGCAGCTTCAAGGGCCCCTGGCTGCACGTCGGGGAAATGAGCGGGATCCCGCGCTGGGGCATCGGCTCGCCTCCGACGCAGCGACACACCCACAGCCCCGCTGCGGTCGCGGCCTACGCGGCGGCGATCGAGAGCGGCCTCTGCCGGCCTGGCGCTGAGCTCGAGCGGATGCGCGGCCACGTCGAGTGGTTCGGGTCGCAGCCCGCGGCGCAGGAGCCGCACTACCAGGCCTGCAAGCGCCTTCTTGGGCGCGTGTTCAACGAAGCGAACAAGGAGCGACTATGAGCAACGTCACGATCCGCCCCCTCTTCAATCAGGTGCTCTGCCGTCCGGTGAAGCACGCCCCGCCGTCGAAGGAGATCGATGTCAAGAACCCGGAGACGGGGGAGATGGAGACCAAGACCCTCGAGGGCGACCCTGACGCGAAGGACCCCTTCCCGGTGGCGCGCGTGATCGCCTGCGGCCCCGAATGCAAGTACCTCCACGCCGGCGACCTCGTGCAGATCGCAGAGGTCGAGGCGGAGCACTTCCTCGCGGGCGAGGTACAGGCGTGGACCGTCGAGGAGAAGATCCGGTGCGTGGTCGAGGGCGAGGACCGCGCGAACCTGATCGAGGGCATCAGCCAGGAGAAGGCCGAGGCGCGGCTCGCGAAGCTTCGCGCCGACGCTGAGATCAAGCGGTCGCTCGCCATGGGACAGGTCGCGCCCCGGCACCACGCGATCGTGAACGGGCGCAGGGTCCGCTGATGGCCGCACTGACAGCAGATGGCATGATCCGGATCGCTCTCGAGCATCCGATCTACCATCTTCCGGTCTCCGTCCGCGCCGCGGCTCCGGCCGACGAGGGTTTCATCTTCTCCGGCTGGCTCCGCTCGCTCGCGGATCAGCCCCCGTTCCGGGACCTGCTCGAGTCCCGCGGCCTCGATCGCAACTGGTACTCAGCCGCGCAGCACGCGCTGATCTCGCGGCTGCTCGCGCGCGCGAGCGTTCGCGTGCTCGCGGCCACCTCGCCGCAGCACCCTGATCACCTGATCGGCTTCATGGTCTTCGAGCCGGCCGAGCGCGTGGTCCACTGGATCTACGTCAAGAAGGGGGCGAAGGTCGGCCTCGGCTTTCGCTGCGCCGGCGTCGCCACGCGCCTGATGATCGCCGCCTTCGGCGAGCGCAGCGCCGAGCCGGTCACCGCCTCGATCCGAACCGCAACCGGAACAGCGCTCGCCTCGAAGTGGAGCGAGCGCTGGCCGATCACCTTTCGCAGTCACCGCCTGTGCGAGGAGCAACCATGATGGCCGCAACCGAGAAGATCGTTCGCGTGCAGCTCTCCGAGCAGCTCGTCGGCGTGTTCCGCGGCGAGGTCACGCCGAAGAGCATTGAGCCGGGGAAGCGTGGCTTCACCGTTGAGGAGCACGATCGCTACCTGCAGATCAGCCGCCGCGATCCGCGCCGGCCGAATGTCGAGGTCGTGGCCTGCATCGGCTACGGCCCTGGCGTCGTGATCGTGAAGGAGCGCACCTACGCCGCAACCGAGTCCACCCCGCAACGAGTGAGCACCGATGGATCCGCGAGCAGCGCTGAGCCTGCTGGCCGCCGAGCTCGCCCGGCGGGCCGCACAACGGGGAGCGACGAGTGAATTTCACCCCGGCCAGGCTCGCGTCCGAGCGCTCCGTGATGATCGCGGCGCTCTGCCTCGTCGTGTCGGTCTGCTCACCCACCGCCGCTGGGGCAAGACCCACTACCTCGTCACCGACGAGGCCGACGTGTGCCTCTCGCGCGAGCGCGCCCGCTGCTGTTACATCGCCCAGCAGAAGACGAACGCAAAGCGCCTCTTCCTCGAGGCGATGCTGCCTCTCGCGGAGAAGTACGGCTGGGACTACGACTGGCACGCCGTCGATCTCGTCTGGACCTTCCGCGAGACGGGGAGCTACGTCCAGGTCTGCGGGATGGACGACCCCCGGACCATCCGCCTCCTCCGCGGGTTCAAGTGGGATCGAGCTCACATCGACGAGGCGCAGGACTTCATCTATGGCGACCTGCAGAATCTCACGATGCGCGTGCTCGGCCCCGGCGTTGCTGAACGTCGCGGCCAGATCGTCATGGCGGGGACTCCGGGCGACGCCGAGAACTTCTTCTGGGAGGTCGTGGCAGCTCGCCGTCACCACGACTGGCTCGTCGAGCATGGCAAGTTCCTCGAGAACCCTCACACCAGGGGCGCTCTCCTCGAGGAGATCGAAGGGCTCATTCGCGCCAACCCCGGCGTCATCCACGAGCCATGGTTTCAGCGCGAGTATCTCGGTCGCTGGATCGCCGACTCCCGCCTTGCAGAGGTCGAGGTTGACCTCGAGCGCAACGGGCTCCGCGAGTGGACGCGCGAAGGCGACGATCGCTTCGATCTCGGGATCGACTGGGGATGGACCGCTGCGCCTGCCGTCGCAAGCAGCGCGGAGCGGAAGTACAGCGCGGCCTACGTGCTCGGCACCTGGAATCCGCGCCGCTATCCATGGTTCGTCTACCTCCAGGCGCGACTCCTCGAACCGATGTTCATTCACGAGCACGTCGCCTTGCTCCGCGAGATGCTCGCGCGATGGCCTGGCCTCCGCATCTTCGGTGACCCAGCCGCCGAGGCCGGGCCGCTCCACGACGACCTGCGGAACATCTTCGGGATCCCAATCGAGGACGCCGAGAAGCGGGACAAGCGCTATCACATCGAGCGCCTCAACTCCGAGAGCTCCCAGGGGCACCTCAAGCTCTTCCATCTCGACGAGGCCGACGGAGAGCCCGCGGTCGGTCGCGTGCTTCACTCGCCGCACCCTGAGCACCATCCGCTCTTCCGGCAGTGGCGATCGCTGGTGTGGGGCAAGGGGCCCGGAGGAAAGCGCGTCGAGGGATCGCCGCGCCACCTCCACGACGGAGCGCTCTACGCTCGCCGCGGAGCCTATCTCTACGCCTATCGCGAGCCTCAGCCTCCCGAGACGCCCGAGCAGCGCGACGCGAAGATCAGCGCCCACATGCGAGAGACGCGGCTCCTTCACATGCGGAAGAACCAACGCCGCGCGCACCACGGGAGGTGACGCGTGAGCGACTGGTCTTCCTTCTGGTGGGGCTGCATGCACGCCGACGACGCCGGGCGAAAGCTCTGGGCGACGTTCGAGACGATCCGCAGTCAGCACCTTGCCAGACTCGAGCGGCTCAAGCGCCTGACCGACGCCTACCGGAATGTGGAGCCGGTCAACGGCTTCGACCCGTTCCTCTGGAAGCTCCGCGGCATCTTCGGCGCGCCGGTGACCTTCAACGTGGTTCGATCCGCGATCAACACCGCCGTCGCGCGCCTCTCGCTCCGCGACCCCATGGCGATGTGGGGGACGAGCGCGGGCGATCAGAAGCAGAAGCAGATCGCGCAGGCGCGGACGAAGCTCGCGGCCGGCGTGATCCAGCGCGAGCGCGCGTTCTCGCGCTCGTTCATCAAGGCCCTCAAGGACTGCGCGATCGGAGACTTCGGTTGCGTGCGCCCGAAGGCCGACGGCGAGCAAATCCGGGTCAAGCGCGTCCACCCCTCGCGCATCTTCTGGGACGAGACCGCAGCCCTCGACGACGATCCACCCTCGCTCTATGAGCTCTCCTGGCCGACGCCGGAGGAGCTCGCCGCGATGTTCACGCGCCGAGCCGACGACATCATGCGCGAGGCCAAGCGGCTCTCGGTCGCCGGTATCGACGGGGTGGCGGCGCGGCAGGTCGTGGAGTGCGTCGAGGCTTTCCACCCCGCGCGCGGAAACGCCCCCGGGCGGCGAGCCATCGCGATCGAAGGCGTGGGCGTTCTCGTCCAGGACTGGGACGGACCCTGGCCGCACAAGTTCGTGCGCTGGGATGGCGGGGACGTGCTCGGGTTCTCCTCGGTCTCCGCCGGGGACGAGCTGCTCCCGCTCCAGGAGGAGCTCGACTTCATCCTCGAGAGGATCGCCGAGAACGCCGAGGCGCACAGCGGCGCGAAGATCTGGAAGCCGAAGGGCTGCGAGGTCAACACGGACGATCTCGCCCGCAACGACCCGAACGCTGTCCACGAGTACGTTGGGGACAGGCCGCCAACGCTCCAGCTCTGGGACATCATGTCCCCGCAGTATTTCCAGTGGGCCGAGACGGTCTACCGCCGCGCGTTCGAGATCGTGGGCGTCAGCGAGTTCTCCGCTACCTCGAAGATGCCGGGCCCGCGGATGGAGTCGGGCGAGGCCATCCGCGCCTACCAGGAGCCTGAGAGCGTCCGCTTCGCGCCGCTCGAGCGCGCCTACACCGAGCTCGTGGTCGACGTGAGCGAGGAGATCACTCGCGAGGCCCGCCGGCTCGCGCGGACCCACAAGGGGTGGGCGGTGAGCTACCTCGAGCGCGACCGCACGTTGACGCAGGTCAAGTGGTCCGACGCCGAGGGCAGCGACAACGGTTTCACCGTTTTCCCGCAGGCCCAGAGCGGCCTCCCGATGCAGCCGGCGGCGCGGCTCTCCAAGCTCCACGAGCTCGCCCGCGATCAGGTCGTGGACCGCGCGACCTTCATCGCCTACGCCGGCCCGCTCATGGGCGCCGACATGGAGGATTGGTGGCAGCTCGCGAACGCCCCCGTGGCCGCGATCCGGAAGCTGCTCGACTCCATGCTCGCAGCCGGTGACTACCTCGAGGAGTGCCGGCCGTTCGAGGCGATGCCGGGGCTCGAGCTCGGCGTCCAGATCGCCATGGCCTACCTCGCGCGAGGCGTCGCCGAGGGCCGCCCGAAGGCCGAGGCCGATCTCCTGGTCACATGGATCACCGACGCAGCCGCGCTGATCAAGGCTCGCACGATGCCGGCGCCGCAGGCCGGGGCTCCCGTGGTCCCGTCCGCGCCGACGCAGGTCGCCGCTCCACCGCCGTCCCTGGGCCCGGGGGTTGCCGGGCCGCCGACGATGCCGGGCCCAGGCCCGATGCCGAACGCGTGAGGCTATGAGCAACTCTCCGAACGCCGCGACGATCCTCCCACCCGCGCCCGCCGCGCCCCCGGCGCCGAAGTCCGACCTCCAGGCCGCCGTGGCGGCCATGCAGGCCTCGATGGCCGCCGGAGCAGCCGCGGAGGCCGCCGGGGACGGCAAGGCCGCATTGCCCGGTGAGCCGCCCCCAGCCAAGCCGCCCGCTCCCGCGGTGCCGCCAGCCGATCCGAGCCGACCGCCCGCGCCGACCGAGGGCGCAGACGACCGCTACACGCGGCTCTACGCCTCGTTCTCGGAGACCGAGCGGCAGCTCCAGGAGCTCCGCAGGGTCAACGCCGAGCTCCAGGGCCGGGCCCTCGACTCGACCGCCCTCGAGGCCCTCCCGGTCGCCGAGCGGCTCAAGCGCGTGGGTCTGACCACCGAGCAGGTCTTCGACGCCTGGACCGCCGACCTCGCCACCGCGCCCGCGAGCCAGCAGCCCGCCGGGCAGCCCGCCGCGCCCGATCCCGTGCTCCAGCGCCTCGAGGCGCTCCAGGCCGAGATCGCGAGCCTCAAGGAAGGAAGCGCCGAGGCGGCCAAGCGGCAGGAGCGCGCGCAGCTCGAGGCCACCGCGACCTCGGTGATCCTCGCCGAGGCGAAGAAGGCCGAGACGGTGTACCCCTACTTCAATCGGCTGCAGCAAGCCGATTACCGCGACGAGCACGGACGGACCCCGGCGCAGCTCGCGATCGTCGTCGGCGAGCAGATGATGCACATGACCGGCGGCGTGCGCCCGACCTTCGAGCAGGTGCTCGGAGCCGTCGAGGATCACTACCGCCAGCGCGCCCAGCTGTGGGCGCCGCAGAGCACTACCCCGCCGGGCACACCGGCGGCACCGCAGACGCAACAGACGCAGACGCAACCGGCCGCACCGGCCGCGAGCCCCGGGGGGGACACTCCCGAGCCTCGCGATCTCACGCCCGACGAGGCGAAGAAAGAAGCAGTGCGGATCCTCCGGCAGAGGCTGGAGGCCCGCGAACGAGGCGCAGGCCAGTAGCTCTACGAGCAACCTCCGCTAGGCGCGACACAGCAGGGCCAGCACCTCCAGACCGTTCAAACGGAGGTTGCTCACATGTCCGCCATCACCGCCGCCGATATCGCGGCCGCACTCAAGCCGATGTACGGCAGCCAGGGGCAGAAGTCCCTGGTGTTCGACAAGAAGGCCCGCCCGTTCCTCTCGATGCTCAAGACCGTCGAGGAGTTCGAGGGGCAGTACTACCCGCTGCCGGTGCTGTACGAGGACACCCTCGGCGGCTCGAACACCTTCACGACCGCGCAGACGAACGTGGGCGCGCCCGGGATGGAGGTGTTCCAGGTCGACCCGACCTCGAACTACTACCGGATCGTCCAGATCTCGACGCAGGCGCTTCGGCGCGCGAAGAGCTCGCTCGGCAGCTTCATCACGCAGACGAAGCTCAAGTACGACTCGGCGCTCAACGGTCTCGCGAACGACATCGAGACCTCGCTCTTCCGGAGCTCCGACGGGCACCTCGCCACGATCAGCGGCGCGCCGGCCGCGGGCGTGGTCACGCTCTCGAACGCGGGCGACGCGAAGCTCTTCGCGATCGGCGAGAAGCTCGTGTGCGCCAACTCGATCACCGCCGCGCTCCACACCGGAGAGGTCGGGACCGTCACCGCCACCGACCCGGTCGCCGGCACGATCACGGTCAGCGGCACGATCACCAACTGGGGCGACACCGACGTGATCTTCCGCCAGGGCGATTACGTCAGCGCCTCCGACACGCTGCACCTCCACGGGCTCGCCGACTGGATCCCGACCTCGCTCGAGAGCGGGACCTTTATGGGCGTCACCCGCACCGGGAAGCGCGAGAAGCTCGCCGGGATGTACTTCTCGGACGGCTCGCTCACGGACATCGAGTACTCGATGTTCACGGCGCTCTGCCAGATGGGCGACAGGTCGGCCGCCCCGGTCGACAAGATCCTGACCGACTACACGCTGTGGGGCCTGCTCGCGAAGGAGCTCGGGATCGAGGTCACGCGCGACCCGCGCGACGGCGACGCCGGCATGACCCGGATCGGCATCGCGCACCCGAACGGCGTCGCGGAGGTCGTGCCCTGCACCAAGTGCCAGCCCAACACGGCGTGGCCGCTCACCAGCGAGGACTGGGTCCTCGTGTCGCTCGGCCCCGCCGCCGGCATCTTCGACGACGACGGCCAGCTCGCGCAGCGGATCAGCAACGCGGACGGGATCGAGACCCGCGCCGTCGGGTTCCCCGAGCTCGGCTGCTCGGCCCCGGTGCGCTCGGGCCGGATCGCGTTCAGCTAGGAAGTAGAAGCACCGGCCTCGGGGGGCTGTTGCAGTCGCCCGAGGCCACCAGACGCGGCTTGAGGCCGCACGACAAGGAGACGGATCATGCCGCAGGGCACCCCGAAGAAGATCAGCAAGCAGGTTACCACCAAGCTCGCCAACGGCATGTTCGGCGGGAACTTCAAGATCGTTCAGTGGGAGGAGGAGGTCACCATCGCCGCCGCCGCGTACACCGACAGCTCGGCCAACTTCCCGGCCTACTGCCTCCCGCTCTCCTGCACCGCCCGGGTCAAGACGGCGATCGCGGGTGGCTCGACGGCGACCGTGTTCAACGTCGGGATCAGCGGCAACACGAACAAGTTCACCCCGACCACCACCGTCGGCGTCGCCGCGGGGAGCACCGGCGGCGGGCTGGCCGCGGACCACACCCTCGTCGGCTCGAGCGCGATCGCGGTGCGCCTGACCCCAGATCAGACCCCGGCGACGGGCAAGGTGATCCTGCACGGGGTCTACATGCTCGCCGTCGCCCCCACCTCTTCCGTCAAGAAGTAGGAGGCGACCGTGGACGCGAAGACCCCGACCGGCGACGACTTCGCCGCGAGCATCGCGAAGAAGGCGCTTCAGAAGCCCGACGAGAACCCCGACGAGACCGCGGCCGCGCTCGGGCGCGAGCTCCTTGGCGTGCTCGACAAGAAGGATCCGGCCGCGCTCGGGCGGCTCTTCGCGTCGCAGGTCAAGATCGCCGTGGCCGAGGCCATGAAGGGGTCGCGCGGTGGCCGCTAGCGTCAGCGGAACCACGCTGATCGGTCGCATCCGCGACCTCGGCGGCTATCGCGATCCGTTCATCACGGACACGATGCTGCTCGGCTGGGTCAACGACTCCCTCGCGCAGCTCTGGGAGATCGTGATCAAGCACGATCCTGGCCGGGTGCTCTCCGCGGCGAACGTCTCGGTGGTCTCCGGGACCGCCGCCTACAACCTCGCCTCCGACTTCTATCGCATCAAGGGTGTCGCCGTCGCCGACGACGCCTCGCCGGACGGATGGACGACGCTCGAGCGCTACATGTGGCCCGAGCGCCACGGCGGGGCCTTCGGGGCCGACAAGCTATCGGCGCGCTGGGACGTGCAGCAGGGTCAGCTCTGGATCTGGCCCAAACCGGAGTGGTCTGCCTCGGTGCGCGTGGAGTACTTCCCGACGGCGCCGCAGCTCGCGACCGCGGCGGGGACCTTCGACTCGATCAACTACTGGACCGAGTGGGTGGTCTTCGACGTGCTCGTGAAGTGTGCTCTCAAGGCCGAGGACGACGCGAAGGGCTGGGCGATCGAGCGCGATCGGCGGGAAGCGCTGATCCGCGGCTCCACGCCGCAGGTCAACGGCGGCGGCCCCAAGACGATGGTCTCGATCTACGACCGGAGCGGAAGCCGGCGTCGGAGGCTGCGCTGGTGAGGCCGCCGATCTCCAGTCGCGAT
>JAKAFI010000144.1 GCA_021818005.1 Acidobacteriota bacterium
GGTCCTCGCCGGCAACGGGACGATCCGCGCCGCCGCCTCGAAAGCCTGCGCCGCCGCGCGCCATTTCCGCTGCCCCTCGAGCTCGAGCCCGCGTCGGTAGTGCTGGTACCACGGCGCCGCTCCTTGCGCCGAGGCCGCAAGCGCGGCACCGAGCAGACCGATCACCAGGCCGAGCCGAGCCGCTCTAGGAGCCTGTCGCGCATCGACTCCGGCTGCGGCTCGCGCTGGCATCCCGCTGGCTGCGTTGGCCTGCGCGAAATGTCCTCGACGTAGGCTACAGCTACGTCTGCGGGCCCTTCGCTTGTCCGCCTTGCCAGCGGGCGCCATCGCGGCCCTCGCTTTCGTCGCGATGCGCGACAGGCTCCTAGCAAGCATGGGGTCGAACCAGTGTGACCGCAGCTCGTGGTCCGTCTCGGCGGCCGCCGGGGGCGGGGTCCGGGGCGTGGCTGCCTCGTCCGACCGCACGGTCAACCCCCGCACGACGCGCCTTCATCGGGCCCTCCCGCGAGCCGGCGAAAGTGTAGCATTGGCCGGTGCGGAACGTGGTCATCGTCGGCAACGCGCCGTGGCGCTGGCGGCCGGAGTTCGTGGCGCTGGTGCGCCGTGCCGATCTCGTGCTGGCGGCCGACGGCGGCGCCAACCACCTGGCGCGCATCGGCGTGCGGCCCGCCGCGGTCGTCGGGGACCTCGACTCGATCCGCCCCGAGGTGCGGCGTTGGATCGGAGAGGAGCGCATCGTGCCGCACCCCGACCAGGAGTTCACCGATCTGCACAAGACCATCGCCTATGCGTTCGACGAGCGGGGGGCGGAAAGGGTGACGATCCTGGCTGCCACTGCCGGGCGGCTCGATCACGCCCTCGAGAACCTCGCCCTGCTCGGCCGCTGGGCCGGGCACGCCGCGATCGAGCTGTTCGACGAGCAGCACCGGATCGTGGCCGTCAGCGACACGTTCACCGCCGCGGTGGGCGCCGGCGCGACGGTGTCGCTGCTGCCGCTCGGGCGCTGTCCCCGGGTGTGGACGCGGGGGCTGCGCTGGGCGCTCGCCGGCGAGCCGCTCGACCTGCTCGGGCGCACCAGCGTGTCGAACGTCGCCGAGGGCGGGCCGGTCGAGGTCCGGGTCGAGGGCGGCGTCGTGCTCGTGTTCCTCCCCGGCGCCGGACCGGACTGGTAGAATCCGCGCCGATGCAGTCCAAGATGGCGGGTTCCCCCCGCATCCTGCAGGCGTTCTACCGCCTCTACTTCGGATTCTGGATCCCCACCCTGGTGTGGGCGTCGATCCGCTGGCCGCTCGGCCTCATGTACTGGATGGCCCGCGACCTCGTGATGTTGCCGTTCAACGTGGTGCGGCCGAAATACCTGCGCGCGATCAAGGGGAACTACGCGCGCATCCTGGGGCTGCCCTTCGACCACCCGGAGGTGCGCCGCGTCGCCTGGCGGATGGGGTACGAGCACGCCTACCACTGGATCGACTTCTTCCGCTGGTCGCAACTGCCGCCGGAGACGTTGGCCGCGCACGTCGTTGCCGTCGAGGGCGAGGAGCACTTCGCGGCGGCGCGGCGCTCCGGCCGCGGCACGCTGCTGCTCACCGCGCACATGGGCAACGCCGAGGTGGGCGCCATGGCGATGGGCACGCACTTCGAGCCAATCCACATCCTCTACTGGCGCGATCGCTTCGCCACCGCCGAGGAGTTCCGCACCAGGGCGCGCCTGCGCGGCAACGTCCACGGCATCCCGGTCGACGCCTCGCCGTTCTCGGTCGTCCCGGCGCTGCGCATCCTCGAGGGCGGCGGCATCGTCGCCGCCCACGGCGACCGCGACTTCAACGACCAGGGGTGGCCGGTGGAGTTCTTCGGCGCGACGGCCAGCTTCCCGCCGGGGCCGTTCCTGCTCGCCGCCCGCTCGGGCGCGCTGCTCGTCCCGACGTTCTTCCTGCTCACGCCGGAGCGCAGCTTCCGCGTGATCTACGAGGCGGCCATCGACCTCGCCGGCGCCGACGGGGTCGAGGAACGGGCCCGCGCCGCGATGAAGACCTGGGCCGGGATCCTCGAGTGCCGGATCAAGCAGTACCCCGAGCAGTGGTACTGCTTCTACCCGTTCTGGGGCCGCGAGGCGGCCGGCGTCGACTCCCCGTCGGCCGCCCAAACCGGCGGCGAGCGCCGCGCCTCGACGTGACCGTCGAGCGGGTGTGAAGCGGGGCGTTACAGCTTCACGACCATCTTGCCGGTGTTCTCGCCCGCGAACAGCCCCAGGAACGCCTTGGGGACGTTCTCGAACCCCTCGACCACGGTTTCCCGGACGCGGAGTCGCCCCTCCTTCACCCAGTTCGAGAGCCGCCGCTGCGCCTCGGGGAAGCGCTCCTTGAAATCGAAGATGATGAACCCTTCGGCGCGGGCGCGGCGGACGAGCAGCGTCGCGAACGGCCGCGGGCCGCGCGGCGGGTTCTTGGCGTTGTACTGCGCGATCTGACCGCAGATCGCGATCCGCGCGCCGATGTTGATCAGCCCGAGCGCGGCGTCGCTCACCGCGCCGCCGACGTTGTCGAAGTAGACGTCCACCCCGTTTGGGCACAGCGGCGCCAGCGCGGCGCGCAGGTCGTCCGCCGCCTTGTAGTTCAGCGCCGCGTCGAAGCCGAGCTCCGCGGTCAGCCAGCGGACCTTCTCGTCGGTCCCGGCGACCCCAACGGCGCGGCACCCCATCAGGCGGGCGATCTGGCCGACGAGCGAGCCGACCGCGCCGGCCGCCCCGGAGACGAGCACGGTGTCCCCCGGCCGCGGCCTGCCGACCTCGAGCAGGCCGAGGTAGGCGGTGAGGCCGGGCATGCCGAGCGCGCCGAGGGCGAGCGATGCGCGCTCGACCGGCAGCGCCAGCTTTTGCAGCGCGCTCCCCGCGAGCACCCCGGCCGTGCGCCAGCCAAGCGGCGCCAGGACCAGGTCGCCGGCGGCGAACTCCGCGTGTCTGGACGCCGTCACGCGGGCTACGGCCGCGCCCCCGATCACGTCGCCCGGTTGGAAGGGGGCGACGTAGCTCTTGACCGGGCTCATCCGCCCGCGCATGTACGGGTCGACCGACAGGTACACCGCCTCGAGCGTCACCTCGCCGGCGGCCGGCTCGGGCAGCGGTCGCGCCTCGAGGCGGAACGTGGTCACATCGGGCACCCCCTCCGGGTATCCGGTCAGGATCCAGCACTGGCTCTGCACCGTGGTCATGGCGCACTCCTTTCGCTCGTCACCTCTGGCGCCGCCTCAAGCGCAGGATAGCGAAGATCGTCGGCCCAAGGTGCCCCGATGTGGACACCGTGCCGAGAGTTGACAGGGGTTAGTCGTGGCGCGATACTGAGGATATGCCCGAGAGTCAGGCATTCAGGCGCACGGAGCAGAAAGCGATGAAGCTCGAGACCAGCAAGGTCGGCAAGCGCGGAGCGGTGGTCATCCCGGCGCGACTGCGTGAGCGCTTCGGGATCCGTGAGGGTGACATCGTCATCGCCGAAGAGGTCGAGGGGGGCGTGCTCATCCGACCCGCGGCCGTGCTTCCCATCGAGGTCTACACCCGCGAGCGCAAGGCCGAGTTCCTGCTCAACACCGCAGTTGATGCCGGGGACTACCGCGAGGCGGTCGCCGAGGTCCGCAAGCTTGGCCTCGATCCGAAACACATTGCGCACCATCGCCCACGGAAGGCGTAGGCGGTGGACCGCGTCTTCCTCGACGCCAACGTGCTGTTCTCCGCCGCGTACCGCCCCACGTCGAAGTTGCGCGAGTTGTGGCGCCGGCCGGATGTAGAGCTCTTGACCTCGGCTTACGCCGTAGAGGAAGCGCTGCGAAACCTCGACGACGGGGAACAGCGGCAGGGCCTCGGCAAGCTCCTCGAGAGCATGACCGTGGTCGGCGAGGCGCCCGAGCGCGCGCTGCAGGTCGAACTGGCTGCCAAGGACCGCCCCATCCTCGCAGCGGCGATCGAGGCCCGCGCCTCCTACCTGCTCACCGGCGACCTGCGCGACTTCGGCCGCTTCCTCGGCCAGAGTGTGGAGGGCGTGCGTATCGTCCAACCCGCTGGATACCTCCGCAATCCGGGCGGACCCGCGACACGGCAGCGCAAACGCCGGCTGTAGAGGTCGGCGATCGCCGCCACCGCGTCGAGCTGGAAGCCCTGGTTGGGGTCGAACTGCAGCTTCATTCGGTCTCTCCCCCATCGTTCCGCCGCCCCGCGATCCGCTTGACCTCCCGCTCGAAATCGCTCTCGAACGCCGCGTCCTGCTTCACCCGGAACTCCTCGTACTGTTCCTCGGCCAGCCGCCTCGCCACCTCGGCGGAGACCTGCCCGGCGTTGGTCAACACCTCGTATTCGTTGAAGTGCAGGAAGGCGTCCAGCCGGCCGGCCCAATCCGCCATCCGCATCGGGATCTGCCGCGCGGCCTGGTTCTCCGCGTAGTCGAGGTACATCCCAACGATCCGCTCCAGCTCCTTGATCTCGCGCTCGACCAGGTAGTTCTTGGCCACCCCCACGTCCGACTTGAGGATCTTGCCGTGCGGCGCGTTCTTCCAGGTCGTCAGGCCCATCGACGGCTTGGTGGCGTCGGCTCGGCCAGCGATGATCTCGGCGGCCGTCCGGCCGGTCACGGCCCAGTGCAGCTTGTTCTGCACCGTCGCAAAGAACGTCTTGGTGATCTCCGCTTGGGGGTCGTAGTCGATGCTGCACTGCTCGTAGATGTCGGTGATCTTCAGGTAGAAGCGGCGCTCGCTGGCGCGGATCTCGCGGATGCGCTCGAGCAGCTCATCGAAGTAGTCCTTACCGAACCGCCGGTTGAGCTTGAGGCGTTCGTCGTCGAGCACGAACCCCTTGACGATGAACTCCTTGAGGGTCTGCGTCGCCCAGATGCGGAACTGGGTGGCCCGGACGCTGTTGACCCGATAGCCGACAGCGATGATTGCGTCGAGGTTGTAGTAGTCGATCTGGCGGCGTACGTCGCGGGCGCCTTCACGTTGAACTCTCCGGATTTTCCGGACAGTTGCCGTCTCGACAAGTTCACCAGTCGCGAAGATATTGACGAGGTGCTCGCTGATCGTCCGGACATCGACGCCGAACAACTCGCCAAGCCGTCTCTGGTCGAGCCAGAACGTCTCGTCCTCGAAGTGGACCTCGATCCTGGCCGCTCCCTCCGGTGTCGAGTAGAGGATGATCTGGCCTTCCCGCGGCCCGGGATCGTCGCCCATGTCCGCCCCCTCACACCGTCTTGAAGCTGGTGACGCCCTTGGTCTTGAAGATCTGCACCGCATTCGCCTTGAGCTGGTGGTTGCCGGCGAACCTCATCAGACGCAGTGCTGCAAGATCGCTCTTCCTGAGCGCGCAGGCCGGTGCCAACGACCCGGAAGCCGCTCGGAAGTCGACCGCTTTCGAGTCCTGTCCCGCGAGCGCCTGCTCGTCGTTGGATTCGCTGCGGCAAAAGCGGCGCAGTTCCTCGATGAGCTCGCTGCCGAAGCGGCGGCTTGTGGAACCGACGCGCACGTAGACGCCAGCCTCGATCCCCTCGCGCTTGAACTCGAGGGTCTTGCCTCCGGGCCGCGTGAGCAGGTCCACGATGTCCATGGCTCGGAATGTTACTCGGAAGTGATTGCGGTTGCCATGCTTCCGAGCCTGGATTGAGACAATCGCGATCGCCGCGAGGGGAGCGACGTAGGGCTCAGCTTCTGCTCCAGTTGCGCACTGATCTCATCCACCAGAAAGGGCGCCAGATCCGGCACGGTTGACGAACCGAATCTCGCGCGGTTCATCCTTGATCGCCTGTCAACTCAGCCGGACCCCGAGGCATCGATTGCAACAACGCAACAACGCAATCCTGACTCCAGTATGAACCCGAATGTGGCGCCGGCGCCGAGGGAGATCGTGTTCTTGGCGGAGCAGTTCCTGGAAGCGATCAACGGGGTGGCGGTACCGGACGAGGAGTTCTCGCCGGAGCCGGGGGTGCGGATTCTGGCGCGGGCACTGTGGTGGCCCTGCGTGAGCGGGACGCCGTCTTTGTACATACCGGAGGAGGATCGGGCCGCCCGGACGCGGGAGGTGCTCCGGCGGGGATACACCGACCCGGAGGCGGCGCTGGCGGTGATGCCCGGAGACTACCTGGGCCGCAGCGCGCGGCCTACGAGAAGCAAGCCGAAAGGCGGAGCAAGAGGTGAAACCGGGGTGAACTTACGTCCCCAAATTCAAATTAGCGGACGTATATCGAGCCCCGATCCGCCCGTCATTCCCCGACCGGATGACCGGGCCGCCCGGCTCGCGGGCCGCAGCCAGCAGTGCCCGCCGAGGCCCTGAGGGAGGCCCGCCTGGCCAAGATCGACGGGTGAACGCTCGTGGTGGCAGGAGCCAACCGGCCGCCGACTTGCAACCCCTTCGCGGACGCTGTACGATATCGACTAGAAGAACCCCATCCGTCGTTCCCCAAGGTACGAACAGCAGACTCGGAGGTCGGAACCGAATGATGGTTTCGCGCCACGATATGCACGTCACCCTGTCCAGGCCGCGGGCACCGCCGTGGCGGCGTCAGCACGCCCTACCGCCCAACGACGCTCTAGCCGTCGCCGGAATGGCCGTCGGCTGAGCCCGAACAGAAGAACGGCACGGGTCGCCCGAGCAGACGCAGCGGCGACTCGAAGATGCAGCCTGGAGGGTCTATGACGAACACCACGGTACCGCCCACCCCTCTGCCCAAAGGCTACTCGAGCTGGGAGGAGTACCACGCGGAAAGTCACCGGCGGGCGCAATCGTTCGTGGACGCCCTGAATCAGGTCAAGCGCGAGGAGATCGCGGAGGACGAGGGCAAGCTCCTGCGAATGCCGCTCCGGCCCCCGAGCCAGCCGGCGAAGTAGCGCACCCTACCCCGGCCGCCCTCGGGTGCGACGGCACCGCCAAGGCGCCGGCGGCGCGTCGAAGAGGGCGGCCGAGGCTACCGAACAACCGCACGGCCCGCGAGCCATCGGTGGCCGCGGGTCGTGGCCCCCGGCCGAATCCTGGAACAGATCCCACAGGAGGATTGGCCACATTCCAACCAAGCGGAGGGTGCAGACATGGACGAGCCGAAGAACAACTTCTCCTCCCCGGGTTCGAGTCCGGAAGTGACCATGGCGCCGGGGAAGATCGTGTTCGCGGCGGAACAGTTCCCGGACCCGATCAACGGGTTGGTGGTGCCGGACGAGGAGTTCTCGCCGGAGCCGGGGGTGCGGATTCTGGCGCGGCAGCCGTGGCTCCCGCGCGTGGGCGGAACACCCTTCCCGTACACGGACGAGGTGGGGTGGGCCGCCTGGACACGGGAGGTGCTCCGGCGAGGCTACCCCAGCCGCGAGGCGGCCCTGGACACGATGGGCGGCGACTAGCCGGCCAGCAGCAGCGAGCCTACGAGACGCAGGCCATGGGGTGGCGAGGAGCAGCCAGGTATTGGGCGAGTCCCAACATCCCACGGGCGTCCGGAGTGAGCCCGGGCGGTAGACTCTACCGGGCCGCGCATGGTCAGTCCCAACATCCCACGGGCGTGCGGAGTGAGCCGTCGTGTGCGAGCGTGGATCGTGGAGGAGCGATGTCCCAACATCCCACGGGCGTGCGGAGTGAGCCAGCGCAGCACAGGGCGTCACCGCCCGGAACTGGAGTCCCAACATCCCACGGGCGTGCGGAGTGAGCCCCGCCCTTGCCGCTGCCGAGGCCGACAATGACTGTCCCAACATCCCACGGGCGTGCGGAGTGAGCCGGCCGACATCTGCCGGCGCACCGCCGTCGCTCTGTCCCAACATCCCACGGGCGTGCGGAGTGAG
>JAKAFI010000145.1 GCA_021818005.1 Acidobacteriota bacterium
CCGAGCGCTGGGCCGGCCACCTCGGCGGCAAGCCCGCGCTCACCCGGCACGACCCCGACCCGGCGTTCCAGACGATCGCCAACCGTGAGGAGATCGCGAGCCGCAACCGCCTCGTCGCCGTTCGCCTCCAGGACGCCCTCGCCCGGCAGTGGTTCTGAGCGGCGTCGCGAGGCGAGGGGGCGCGCCCGTTGGCGGGCCCAGCCGCCGTCTTGCGTTACTCCGTGGCAGGGGGGACGGAGGCGCGCGGCGCACCGGACGAGACACAGTCGGTGCACGCCAGGCCGAGCGGGGAGAGTGACGTCGCTGCGCCGGCGGCGAGCGCCCGGACGAACGCGGGGGTCTTAGGCAAGCGCGTCGCGAGTGTCGTCCTCAGGTACTCGAGCTTGGCGGCGGAGTCGGCGGCCGCCCCGTATGCGGGCGTTCCCATCGCCTCGATGACGACGGGCCTTCCCGCTTCGAGGACCGCCGGCGCGTTGGCGAAGAAGGCCGCAAGCGCGGCGTCCGCGAGCTCGAGGTCGACCTCGGGCATCCTGGCGAGACCGTTGATCCCCACACAGATGTGCACGCTCGGCCGCCCGTTGGGGAGGATGGCGTCGGGCCAGTAGAACGCGACGGCGTAGGGGACGAGCGTGGCCACTGTGACGGAGCGAACCGGGGGCTGCGTCCGCGGGCCGGGGCAGTCCGCACAGGTCAGACCCGCCTCCGCCAACGCACGGTGAACGCCCGGCATCACCAGCTTCTGGAAACGCGCGCTGGTGAGGAGGTCGTGGCGGTACCGCGCCAGCAGGACGTCGTTCCGGTCCGGAGTGCCTTCCGGGACGTCCCGGAACACACTCTCCGTGGCGCGCTCCGTCGATTGCAGGCGCTCGATGGTCTGGACACTCGCGGCGAAGACTTGCCGGACCGCGAGCATCGCCGGAGAGAGCCCGACCGGCGCCTCGCAGCCCTTGAACGTCGGAGTGAAGTTGACCTTGCCCTTGTATTCGTACCGCGTCATGCAGATCACACTTCCGAGCGCGGGCGCCACGTCGCGGTCCCAGGTGACGGTTGCCGGCGAACCGCCGTGCACAGGCCCCACCGGGGCGAACGCCAACACCGCCATCGCGCGCGCAACCATCCTTGTCTTCATGGGTTGTCCTCCGCGGTTCGTTCACCTGTCTGGAGAAAGTGTACTGCGCCGATGCTCCGGAGACGACTGCGGGCGCTCGCCAGCGAGCGGCGGCCCCGCTACCATGCGTCCTCGCCCCGCTCCCGCGGGGCGCTTGGAGGCGCGATGGCGCTGTTGAGCGGTGCGGCGAGCGTGACGCGGTTTACGGTGCTGGCGTGTCCGGAGGAGCCGGACTTCGAGGAGTACGCGTTCCGGGAGATCCCACCGGGCGGCGAGGTGCGCGACCGCGCGGGGTTCGTGCCGTTCGAGCCCGGCGCCGCCTACCGGATCGGGCACAAGCGCTTCGCCTTCCGGGTCCGCATGGACGCGCTGCGCCCCGACGCGACGGTCGTCAGGGAGCGCTTCAGGGAGCTGCTCAAGCTCGAGAAGGAGCGCACCGGCGCGGCGGCGATCGGCGCCCGCAAGCGCAAGCAGCTGCGCGAGCTCGCGGTCTCCGAGGCGCTGGCGCGGGCGACGCCGCGCGCACGGCTCGTCGAGTGCTTGCTCGACGAGGGGGTTCTCTACGTCGGCAGCACGGCGAGCACGGCGCTGTCCACCGTGATGGCGCTGGCGCAGGCGGCCGGGATCGAGCTGCTGTGGAAGACCCCGTGGATCGACCGCGGCGAGGAGGACGTCGAGAGCGAGCTGTTCGTCCCGCGCGGGCCCGGCCAGGCGGTGCTCGGCTGCCGCTTCCTCAAGGCGCTGATCGGCGACGACGAGGTCGCGCTCGAGCCGGAGAAGGGGAAGGTCGCGCTGGTGACGCCGGAGACGCGCGTGGCGCTGGCGGGCACGGTGGCGCCCGACCTCGGCCGCTACCTCAAGCGCGAGTGCGAGCTGCTGTCGGCGCGCCTGCTCTGGAACGAGCTCTCGTTCCGCTTCGACGCGCCCGGCTTCCGCGTCGCCGCGCTCCACCTCGAGACCGAACGGTTCGAGACGTGGGAGGAGAACCTCGACGCGCGCATGGAGCGCATCGCCGCGCTGTACGAGCTGCTCGACGCGAAGTACGAGGCGCTCGCGCCGAAGCTCCGCGGCTGAAGCAGGAAGACGGAAGACGGAAGAGGGAAGACGGAAGACGGGAGCAGACGGAGCAGGGCGCCTCTCGTCGTTTTGTTACCTGTCTTTCGTCCCCCGTCTTCCTTCTTCCTTTTTCCTTCTCCCTTCTTCCATCTCCTTCGCTCCACTTGACGCCTCCGTATAATGCCCGCGTTTCCTGGAGGCCCCCCCGATGGCCAAGAAGAGCCCCGACGTCTTCGTGATCGCGTTCACGCTGATCCTGCTGGCGGCGGCGGCGACCTGGATCCTGCCCGGAGGCTCGTACACACGGCACCAGGAGACGGTCAACGGCAGCGTGCGCGAGACCGTGATCCCGGGCACCTACCACGTCGAGCCTGCGAAGCCGCAGACCACCGCGATCTTCCTCGCGCCGATGCGCGGCTTCCTGCGCATGGGCGCGATCATCGGCCTGATCTTCATCGTCGGCGGCGCGTTCAACATCCTCAACGACACCGGCGCGATCGCCGCCGGCATCCACCAGCTCGTCAGGCTGCTGGGACACAGGAGCTACCTGATCATCCCCATCGTGATGACCGTGTTCTCGTTCTTCGGCGGCGCGTACGGCATGGCGGAGGAGGCTATCCCGTTCGCCCTCATCTTCGTCCCGCTGGCGCTGGCGCTGGGCTACGACTCGATCGTCGGCGTGTGCCTGTCGTTCGTCGCGGCGTCGGTCGGCTTCTCGGCCGGGTTCCTCAACCCGTTCACCGTGCAGATCTCGCAGGGCATCGCGGGCGTGCCGCTGGGCTCGGGGATCCGCTACCGCCTGATCGTGTGGGCCGCCGCCACCGTGGTCGCGATCGTCTGGGTGATGGTCTACGCGGCCCGCGTCAAGGCCGACCCGAAGCGCTCGATCATGTACGACCTCGACCAGACGCGCCGCGAGGACCTCGGCGCGGGAGAGACGGAGCAGGTGGCGTTCACCTGGCGGCACGGCGTCTGCCTGCTGATCCTCGCCGCGACCGTGGCCGGCCTGATCGTGGGCTCGACGGTCTACAGCTGGTACATGGTGGAGTTCGCGGGCCTCTTCTTCGCCATGGGCCTCGCCTGCGGCATCGCCGGCGGCATCGGACCGAACAAGCTCGCCAAGTCGTTCGTCGCGGGCGCCAAGGACCTCGCCGGCGCCGCCCTGATCGTCGCGTTCGCGGGCGGGATCATCGTGATCCTCGAGGACGGCCACATCCTCGACACGATCCTGTACGGCATGGCCTCGGTGACGTCCCACTTCGGCGGGGTGATCGCGGCGCAGGCGATGTACGTCCTCCAGCTCATCCTCAACTTCTTCATCCCGTCGGGCTCGACGAAGGCGGTGCTGACGATGCCGCTGCTCGCGCCGCTCGCGGACCTGTCGGGGATCACGCGCCAGACCCTGGTCCTGGCGTACCAGCTCGGCGCCGGCTTCAACAGCATGATCCTGCCGACCTCGGCGGTCACGGTGGGCACGCTCGCGCTCGCCAAGATCCCCTACGACCGCTGGTTCAAGTGGAACTGGCCGCTGCAGGCGGCGTTCTTCCTGTTCTCGCTCCTCGCGCTGGTGTGGCCCGCCCTCGTGGGCTGGAGCTGAGGGGCGCACGGGCGGGTGGGGTGCGTCGAGACGAGACGGCGATGCCGGGTCGGCTCGGGCGGGGCGGAGCGGCCGTGCGCGGCCGGGCGCCTCGCGGGGCCGGACGGGGTGGAGGTGACACGGTGAGATACGCGCTCGTGGTCGCGGGTTCGTTGTTGATCGCCGGCGGGGCGCTGGCGGCAGGCCCGGTTCCGCAGGGCAACTTGATCCTCATCGGGGGCGGCGACAAGCCGCGGGACGCGATGGAGAAGTTCGTCGCGCTGGCGGGAGGGCCGCACGCGAAGATCGTGGCGATCCCGACCGCTTCGGAAGAGGCCGACGCCGGCGAGTACTACGTGAAGCTGTTCAAGCAGGAGTTCGGCTGCACCGACGTCACGTTCCTCCCGATCAAGACCAAGGCCGACGCGATGCGGCCGGAACTGGCCCAGTTGGCGGCGAACGCCGGCGGCATCTTTTTCGGCGGCGGCGACCAGGTGCGCATCACGAGCGCGATCCTCGGCACTCCGGTGGGCGCCGCGATCGCCGCCGCGTTCGCGCGCGGCGCCGTGATCGGCGGCACCTCGGCGGGGACCGCCTGCCAGAGCGACCCGATGATCACGGGGGAAGGCGATTTCAAGGTGATCAGGCCCGGCGCGGTGGAGCTCAAGCCCGGCTTCGGGTTCTTCCGCGGCGTCATCGTCGACCAGCACTTCATCAAGCGCCAGCGCGAGAACCGGCTGTTCACCGTCGTCCTCGAGCATCCGACCATGCTCGGCGTCGGCATCGACGAGGCCACCGCGGTCTGGGTCCGCCCCGACGGGACGTTCACGGTGCTCGGGGACGGCTCGGTGATGGTCATCGACGCCTCCGCCGCGAAGCTGACCCGGCCACTGGCCGGCGGCGGGCCGATCGGAGCGCGAGGCGTCGCGGTGCAGCTGCTCGTCCGCGGGGAAACGTTCGACCTCGGCACGCGCAAGGTCGTGCGGGGGCGCGAAGTCGGCACGGCCGCGGCGCCCGCGGGCCGGGCCCTCGACGGCCGCTCGCGCCGGGGCGGCGCCCCGCGCTCCTAGCAACCCGCTCTCCGGGACGCCCAGCTCGGCGGGGAGAAGCGCGGGAGCGGCGTGCTGCGTACCCGGCGGGGCAGCGTGCCGCCAGCCCCCAGCCGCCGGCGCGTTCAGCCGGCCAGACGCGAGAGAAGCCGTGGCCGTCGACCTCGGCCCAGACGGGCCGGGCCGAATCCGCCATCAGGGTGTCACAACGGATCTCATCGGTGACTGCCTCTTGACAACATGCCGCCATGGCGATATGTTTTCATGCCGATAAAGCCGGGCGCCGGGCCCGGCTGATATTTGAGGCACTTTGTGAAGAACGGCACAAGGAGGCTCACGATGAGGACTGGTTGGTTGTTGGTCGCAGTGGGGGCGGCGGTCGCGGCCGCCGGAGTCGCAACGGCGGGGGAGCCCGACGGGCGGGTCCTGTTCAAGGACTACTGCAAGCCGTGCCACATGGCGAAGTCGCCCAACGGCGAGGTCACGCCCATGACCCTGATCCAGGATCAGTGGGAGCGCTTCTTCAAGGAGAAGCTGGTGCCGAGCCATCAGAACGTGGTCGACCCCGCGCACGGCGGCAAAAAGGTGCTCGAGGTGATCACCCCCGAGATGCTGCAGAAGATCAAGAAGTTCGCGATCGACCACGCGGCCGACTCCGAACATCCGATGACGTGCGGATGAACGGGTCGAGATCGACATCGAGGAGGAGGAGTCCGTGAGAAAGACCCTCGTTTCGCTGGCCATGCTTGTGCTTGTGCCGGTTTTCGCACACGCCCAGGCACAATCCCAGGAAGACCAGGCGACGCAGCTGCGCAAGGACATCAACGAGCTCGAGAAGAGGCTCGACAAGGTCGAGCGCAAGAGCGCCCTCGACCGGGTGCGGTTCTCGGGCGACTACCGCTTCGAGGCGCACTCGATCCAGGCCTCGATCCCGGACCACTACGACGGGATGAAGCTGCAGGCCGGCCTGGTCAACACGATCTTCTACTACGGGGCCACCGGGCAGCTGCCGACCGGCCTCGACCAGGTCAACCAGTTCGTCGCCAGCCACTACGGCGACTACCTCTACTTCACCAGCAACCTGACGTTCGCGCAGCTCAAGCAGTACATGGGCGGCTTCCCGCCGCAGATGCAGGCGGGCCTGATGCAGATGCTGATGCCCGCCGCCTACACCAAGGGCTACGACGTCAACAACGCGATCCTCTACACCAACCGGCTGCGCTTCAACTTCGACGCCGACGTCGCCGACAACGTCAAGTTCGCCGGGCGGCTGTCGATGTACAAGGTGTGGGGCGACTCGACCGCGGTGCAGGTCTTCAACGGCCAGTCGAACAGCTTCGACATCGACGGCAACACCAGCACCGTCCCGAACTCCGACATCCTCCGCGTCGAGCGGGCGTACTTCGACTGGGACAACATCGGCGGCACGGCGCTCTACCTCTCCATCGGCCGCCGGCCGTCGACCGGCGGCCCGCCGATGAACATCCGCCAGGGCGAGATGCGCGGCGGCACGCCGATGGGGTCGCTGATCGACTTCCAGTTCGACGGCATCACCGCCGGCTACCACCTGAGCGACACCTCGACGGTGCGCCTGTGCTACGGTCGCGGCTTCGAGAGCGGGTTCGGCAACGGCCAGCAGCTGCAGCAGCCGGCCGACCGCCTCAAGGACGCCGACTTCCTCGGCGTCAACTGGGACATCTACAACAGCGACGAGATGCTGCTGCAGACCACGGTGGCGCGCGCTTTCAACCTCACCGACGGGTTCAACGGGCTCATCGTCCTGCCGAACAACCCGATCACCGGCGCGCCGGTCGGCGGCCCGGTGGTGATGCGCTTCACCCCGTCGGCCAACCTCGGCGACATGGACATCGCGGGGATCGTGCTGCAGCGCCGCGACGGCCCGGTCGACTGGTTCGTCAACGTCAACTACGACAAGAGCCATCCCAACGGCGTCACGGGGCCGTTCGGCGGCCTGTTCTCGGACCCGTTCGAGGTGCCGAAGGAGCACAGCGGCACGATGTACTACGCCGGCGCCCGCTACTCGTTCAACGACGACCGGACGATGGTCGGGGCGGAGTACAACCACGGCTCGCAGTACTGGTTCAACTTCACGCCGTCGCAGGACGACATCATCGCGCCGAAGACCGCGACCCGCGGTCACGTGGTCGAGGCGTACATCATCCACAAGATCAATCCGCGCTTCCTGGTGCGTCTCGGGTACATCGACTACACCTACGACTACTCGGGCTCGGGTTGGCACATCGGGTCGCCGAAGAAGCTCGACAGCACGCCGGTGCTCGGCTTCCCGACGTACGACAAGGCCAAGATGTGGACGCTGTCGATGACGGCGAGGTTCTAGCAGGGGGAGTCCCGGCAGGGAGTCGGGGCCCGGGTCGAGAGGCGCGACCGCGGTATCATGAGGCAAACACAGATCGCGCGGTCGCAACCGATCGGCTCCGGGTCCTGACTCCCGGACGTACGCCGGTCGTTGGAGGGCTGACATGAGAGCGATCACCGTCGTTGTGGCGTCGGTCGGGCTGCTGGCCGGGGCGGCGCACGCCAAGGAGTACTCACACCAGAAGTACTTCGAGCACTACGAGGGAACGAAGACCTGCCTGAAGTGCCACGAAAAGGAGGCCACCTCCTTCTTCCACTCGCAACACTACCAGTGGCAGGGCAACGCCCCCCAGATCGTCAACTCGCACGGAAAGAAGCTCGGCAAGCTGAACACGATCAACGATTTCTGCACGAACCCCCAGAGCAACTGGATCGGCCTGGTGCGCAACTCGCGCGGCGAGATCCTGACCAAGGGGTGCTCGCAGTGCCACGCCGGCCTGGGCGCCCTGCCGCAGGAGAAGATCTCGCAGGCCCAGCTCGAGAACATCGACTGCCTGATCTGCCATGCGTCCGGCTACCAGCGTGACCTCTACGAGAACGCGGACGGCTCCTGGTCA
>JAKAFI010000146.1 GCA_021818005.1 Acidobacteriota bacterium
CCCCAGGCTGCGCCTCCCCGGGTTCAGTCGCCTCTGCGCCCTCCGGCGCGCCGGTCCCGAACCCGGGCATGACGCGGCCGGAGCCCCCGCCGAGCGGGTTGCCGGCGACCGCCGACCGCACCCTCGGCGAGTTGCCGAAGATCGTGATCCGGTTCTCGGTCCCGACCCACAGCGGCGCGAGGTCCTCCTCAGTGATGTCGGGGTAGCGGATGATGTGCGGGGTCAAGGTGAGGATGAGGTCGGTCTGCGTGACCTGTTTCGAGGTGTCGCCGAACAGGCGGCCGATCACCGGCAGGTCGGAAAGCCACGGCAGGCCGGTCCGGCTGGTCGCCGTCGTCTCCTTGAGCAACCCCGCGAGCAGCGACGTCTCGCCGTCCTTGAGCCGGATCGTGGTGTCGATGTTGCGGGTGTTGATTGGGTACTGGTTCGGCTGGCCGCTGACCTGGATCGGGGTACCGAGGTCCGAGACCTCGACCTTGAGCTTGAGGGTGACCTCGTTGTTGTGGTGGACCTTCGGCTCGATGTCGAGCTTGATCCCCACGTCCTGGTAGTTGAACGCGGTGATCGGAACGATGTTGCCGCCGATCGTCTGCGTCGTGTTGAACGTCGTGGTTGGGATCGGCACCTTCTGCCCGATCACCAGGCTCGCCTTCTCCCGTTCCGTAATCCGCAGCTGCGGCTGGGCGAGGGTCTCGGTCTCGCCGGCCGACTTGATCAGGTTGAGGACCACCGACGGCACGGTCATGTTCCACATCGAGCGCGTTATGTTGCCGAGCTGGGTGAGCGGGATCGCCGAGGTCGACGTGCTCCCGCCCAGACTGGTGGCGTCGAAGTTGGCCTTGAACGACTGCGACGACAGCGACATGCCGATGTCGCGCAGCTTGTTGGTGTCGACCTGCATCAGCTCGACGTCGACCAGCACCTCGGCCTTCGCCTTGTCGTTGGCGTTGATCAGCCGTTCGGCGATCGCGACCTTGTCGGCGGTGTCGCGGATCACCAGCGCGTTGAGCTGCTCGTTGATCGCGATCCGCCGCGCGTCGATGAGCGCGCGCAGCATGTTGGCGACGTCCTTGACGTCGGCGTTGGAGAGGAAGAACGTCTTCACGACGAGATCCTCGTAGTCGCGGCGGTTCTGCGGCGTGTCGTCGACCACGATCACGGTCTTGGGATCGAGCACCTTGTAGAACTGGCCGGCGGCCTGCATCACCGATTCGAGCGCCTCGCGGGCGGTGACGTTCTTCAGCTCGATGGACAGCTTCTGATCGCGCATCTTGTTGTCGAACAGGATGTTGATCCCGAACGCCTGGCCGATCGCCTTGTAGATGTCGCGGACGTTGGTCGGGTTCGGGAACGACAGGCTCATCGGTTCGTTCGACGCCGGGTTGAGGATCGGCGGCTTGACCTTCATCTCCGAGGCCGCCTTCTTGATCTCCTCGAGCTTGGCGGGACCGCCCTCCTGGTCGAGGATCTGGATGTCCTTGCGCACCTTTTCCAGCTCGACCGCGGCGTACTGGTGGGTGGGGTCGAACTGCACGGCGAGCTCGAGTTCCGACGCGGCGCGCTCGAACGCCCCGGCCTCCTTGAACTGCATACCCCGGCGAAAATGCTCCTCGCCCGCCTTCAGGCGCGCCCGCTCGAGCGCCATCTTGAAGCGCATGTTGCCGGGGTCGCGCGCCAGCGCTTCCAGATAGAAGTACACCGCCGCGTCCCAGTTCCGGGTCTGCACCGCGTCGCTTGCCCGGCGCTCGTAGCGGTAGGTGGCACACGACCCCAGGAAGGCAAACGCGAGCAGCAAACCGATCGGGACTCTGATGGGCCTCGTCGTCACACTCACCTCGCTAACGGAACCTTGTTGACCACGTCCGCAGGGTAGCCGACAAAGCCGACCGTCACTCCGGTCGGCCCGACCTCTCGGACGATGAACCTCTGCTTCACACTCTCTCCTACGGGTACCGTCAGCACGTCGTCACCGTCACGGAACACCGCGACCGGGAGTCGGTCCGGGCCGAGCCACCCCAGGTAGCTGAGGGTGAACGGCGGCGGCGGCGGCAGGATCCACTTTCCGTTCACGTAGATCCCGGGCGGCGTCGGTGTCGGCGGCGGGGGCGGCGGGGGCGGCGGCGGCACGGTGGGACGGCGGTCCGGCGTCGGGGTGGGCGGCGCACCGAACGTGAACAGGTTGCGGCCCGCTGCCGGGGTCGGGACCACGCGCTCCCGCGCGGCCTGCCAGCCCAGCTCCGGGACCGTGTACTGCCCGATCGCGACCGCCTTGGCGCCGCCGCTCTCCGCAGCCGGCCCTAACGCCGGCATGAGCCGCGTGACCACCACCCAGACGAGCCCCGCCAGGAGCACGACGAGGAGGATGACCTTCTGCGCGTCGGCCCTAGTCTTCACTGGCCACCTCGCGGACACCGAGTTCCTTCATCAGCCCTTCGTCCACATCGGCGAAGTAGGTGCCCACCCCGAGATTGACGCCGACCTCGAGCGACGTCGCCGCATCCGAGCCCCGCAGCGCCAAGCCCTCGAGCAGGATGAACTGCGGCGAGCTTTCGAGCTCGAACACGCAGCGGCGGATCTGTTCGTAGCTCCCCTTGACGTCGAAGTGCGCGCTGAAGTACACGAGCCCGGACTTCTTTTCGCGCTGCACGGAGTAGGTGACGCGATCGGGGCGCAGGCCGGACGCCTCGGTCCGTTTGAACAGGTCGGTGAGAAACGGGATCAGGCGCTCGCGCATCGGCGCCATCTGCTCCCGCCGCAGGGCACCGAGGTTCTCCTGCAGCCTCGCCAACGCCTGCGAGTCGCGCTCGAGCTCCCGCTCCTGGCTCTCGAGCTTCGCCACCTCGGCCTGCGTGCTCGTGACCTGCCGGGCCAGCAGCGAGCCGCGCCCGAGCAGGGTGCCGCGCACGCCGGCGAGCCAGACGACGTTGGCCACCACGAGGGCCGCCGGCGGCGCCCACAGGTACCAGAGCCGCAGCCACGCCCCCCGGCCGTTCATGGCCGGCCCTCCGGCCAGTACCGCACGGTGAGCGAGAACTGATAGCCCAGCGCGTTCCGCGCCGACGGCGCCTCTTCCGATCTCGGCACCGGGTTCGAGAAGCGGCTGTCCTCGAGCAGCGCCGCGAGCAGCCTCAACCAGGCCTCTCGGCTGGTCGCCAGGCCCTGCAGCCCGATCTGCAGCGAGCCGTCCTTGGCGATGGAGGGGTTGATGCTCACCAGGCGCACGTCCCACGGCACGACCCGCTCGAGGTCGGCGAGCAGCTGGCTCCACACCAGGCGCCGGCGCGCGACGACCTCTTCGAGCGAGCTGGTCTCGCCGGCAAGTTTCTTCCAGGCGACGGCGGCCAGCGTCCGGTTCGTGGCTTCGACCTTCGCCGCCAGCTCCGTGCGGCGCGCCCGCAAGCTGGCGAGCGACGCGGTCGCCGCGCGCTCCCTCCCTCGCGCCGAGAAGAAGTCGGCGAGGCTGGCGGCGGTGAGGAGCAGCGCCGCGAGCGCGAGCGCGCCGCCGGCCACCCACACCGGCCGCACGTTCTCGAACGGCCGCGCCGCGAGGTTCGGCCGGCGGATCACAGCGCCCCCGCCCACGCGGTCCCGAGCAGCGACCAGAGACGCACGTCCGCGACTCCGGATCCGGCCGGCACGCGCCCGGCACCCACCGCCAGCGCGTTGATGCGCACCTCGGCCTGGGCGTCGCCCCAGCGCTCGATCTCCGCCGCGCCGGCGGGGTCTCCGGCCGCCAGCCAGACCTCGACCGGGCCCGCGATCCTCTCCTGTTCGCGGGCGTGCGCCAGCGTTCGCCCGAGTTCGCGCGTGATGAACACGGCGGCGCGCGCCGGGTCGGCCGGCAGCGGCTTGTTGCGCATGAGGACGGGTTTCCCCTCGACGAGCACGACCAACGCGAGCGCGTGCGCGTCCACCGCGGCGAGCAGGATCGGGGTCGGGGAGGGCGGCAGCAGGGCGGTGAGCGCCAGCGCCGCCGGCTCGATCCGCCCGAGGTTGACCCCGGAGGCCGCGAACGTCTCCTCCACGACGGCCATCGGCCGGTCGAGGGCGAGGACGACGAGCATCCGCCCCCGCCCGCCGCTGGCGACGTAGTCGAGGCGCACGTCCTCGGGCCGGCAGGGGAGCAGCTTCTTCAGGCGCCAGCGCACCACGTCGTCCGCTTCCTCGCGCTGGCGCGGCAACTCCTCGGCGTCGATCACGACGCTGCGGACCCAGGCGTTGGGCGCCACGAAGCTCGCCTCACCGGGAGCGGCCTCGAGCCTCTGCACCAGCGCCGCCACGCCCGCCGCGAGCGTCGCCCGGTCCACGTGGAGGAGGCCGACCGGGCCCAGCCTGAACCAGTCACCGCCGAGCGGCACCCGCTCAACACGCGAGAGCGTGTCCCGGCGCCGGCCCAGCCGCCCGTACACGAGCTGGTCCTCGGCCGCCGTGAACGAGTGCACGGGAGGCGGCGTCTCGAGCAGTTCGCGCACGTTCATTCGACGAACGTCACCTTGTTGACTTCCTTGAGCGTCGTCACCCCGCCGAACACCCGCTCGAGCGCCGACTCGCGCAGGAACTTCATCCCTTCCGCCCGGGCCGCGCGCTTGATCTCGGCCGCCGGACGCTTCTCCAGGATCAACGCCCGGATGTTGTCGGACAGGTCCATCAGCTCGGAGATCGCGCTGCGACCGAGGAAGCCGGTGCCGTTGCACTCGATGCACCCGCCGCCCTCGTAGAACGTGACCCCGCGCACCGCCTCGGCGGAGAGCCCCGATTCCTCGAGCTGCTGCAAGGAGACCTTGGCCTCGCGCCGGCAGTGCGGGCAGATGCGCCGCACCAGGCGCTGCGCGAGGACGCAGTTCAGCGCCGAGACGAAGTTGTACAGGTCCACGTTCATGTTGAGGAAGCGGCCGAGCACGTCGACGACGTTGTTGGCGTGCACGGTCGTGAACACGAGGTGGCCGGTGAGCGCCGACTGCACCGCGATCTGCGCCGTCTCCTCGTCGCGGATCTCGCCGACCATGATCTTGTCGGGGTCGTGACGCAGGATCGACCGCAGGCCACGGGCGAACGTCAGCCCCTTCTTCTCGTTGACCGGGATCTGCGTGACGCCGGGGAGCTGGTACTCGACCGGGTCCTCGATCGTGATGATCTTGTCCTCGACCGACACGATCTCCGACAGGCAGGCGTACAGCGTCGTCGTCTTCCCCGAACCGGTCGGCCCGGTGACCAGCACCATGCCGTACGGCTCGCGGATGAACTTGCGCAGCTTCCGCTTGGTGTCCTCGTCGAACCCGACGACCTCGAGGTTGAGGGTGCGAAACTCCTTGTTCGCCGACTCCTTGTCGAGGATGCGGATGACGCAGTCCTCGCCGTGGACCGTGGGCATCACCGAGACGCGGAAGTCGATCGTCCTCCCCTTCAGGCGCAGCTTGAAGCGCCCGTCCTGGGGGATGCGCTTCTCCGCGATGTCGAGCTCCGACATCACCTTGATGCGGGAGATGATCGTCGAGTGGTAGCGCTTGTCGATCGGCTCCATCGCCTGGTAGAGCACGCCGTCGACGCGGTACTTGACGATCACCTCGTTCTCGCGCGTCTCGACGTGGATGTCGGAGGCCCGCCGCTGGATCGCGTTGAACACGATCGTGTCCACGAGCTTGATGATCGGCGAGGCGTCGGCGGTGATCGACTCGATCGAGAGCGCCTCCTCGCCGTTGTCCTTCTCCTGCACGAGCTGGATCTTGAAGTCCTCCGTCGCCTCGTCGAGGACGCGCTGGGTGGACTCGGACTTCTCGAGGATCTCTGCAATCTTGCCCGCCGGCCCCACCTTGACCTCGACCGGCGCGCCGATGGCGAGCTCGACCTCGTCCACGGCGAGGACGTTGGACGGGTCCGCCATCGCGATCGCCACGACGTCGCCCTGCCGCTCGAGCGGCACGAACTGATAGCGCACCATGACATCGACCGGGATCTGCCGGAACAACTCGGGGTCGACACGGAACGAGGAGAGGTCGTCGAACGGCACCCCGGCCCGTTCGGCCAGCTCGGCCGCGCGCGCGCGGTCCTCCTCGTCGCGCGGGAGCCCGCGCAGGTAGTTCTGGGTCACCGTGCCGATCTCTCCTGCCATCGCCTGCCTCACTGCGCCTTCGACATCAGCGTGAACATCGGGTAGTAGACCGCGAGCAGCATCGTGGCCACGACCCCTCCCATGATCACCAGCACCGCCGGTTCGATCAGCGAGACGACCTGAGCGAGGCGCACCTCGATCGTCTCGTCGTAGAACTGGCTGACGTTGCCAAGCATACCCTCGAGCGCCCCGGTGGCCTCCCCGACCTGGACCATGGCGATGGAGAGCTCGGGGAACAGTCCGGTGCCCTCGAGCGACGACCACAGCGGCTGCCCCTCCCGCACCTTGCCGGCCACCCTCTGCAGCGGCGCACCCAGGGCGCGGTTCGTTACCGTCCCGCTCGCGATCTCCAGCGAGTTGACGAGCGGCGTGCCCCCCGCGATCAGCGTCCCCAGCGAGCGCACGAACTGCGACAGGCCGAAGAGGTGGAAGACGCGGCCGACGAACGGCACCCGGAGCTTGGCGCGGTCGATCGCCGTCAGCCCGGCTTCGCTGTGCAGCCAGCGCCGCGCCAGGAGATAGGCGCCCACGATGGCGGCGACGATGTAGCGCAGGTGGTGCTGGATGAAGCTCGACGCCCCGACGATCACGCGGGTGATGAGCGGCAGGTCCGCCGAGAACCCCATGTAGAACGACGCGAAGCGCGGGATCACGTAGGTCACGAGCACGATGATCAGCGCGAACGAGAGCGAGAGGAGCACGATCGGATAGGTCAGCGCCGACTTCACGCGCCGTCGCACGCCCTCGAGCAACTGCTGGTGGTGGATGTAGCGGTTGAGGACGCCGACCAGCTCGCCGGAGCGCTCGCCGGCCAGCACTGTGGCGCAGTAGAGCTTGGGGAACACGCCGCCCTGGGCCGCGAACGCGTCCGAGAGCGACACCCCGCTGCGCACGTCCTCCAGCACGCGCTGGAGCACCTCGCGGAAGAACGCCGAGGCCTGCGTCCGCTGCAACAGCTCGAGCGACTGCAGCACCGGGATCCCGGCCTTCAGCAGCGTCGCGAGCTGTTGGTTGAAGACGAGGAAATCGAGCGGGGCAAGGCGCTGCCGGCGACCGAGGAACGGCAACCGCAACGCGCCCCGCGCCTCGCTGATGCGGAAGACCGCGAACCCCTTGCCCTCGAGGTCCCGGCGCAGCGCCTCCTCGCTCACCGAGCGGTGGCGCTGCTCGACCACCGCCCCCTCGGGCGTCCCGAGCCGCACCGCGTACTCGGTCACGGCTTCTCCTCCCGTTCCGCCCACAGGACGAGGAACAGCGCCTGGTTGGCGTTCTCGGAGCGCGCGCCGCCGAGGACCGACGGCTGCTTGACGAGCAGGGTCACCGTCGCGCGCACGAGGGGGTGCAACGTCTCGACGTCGTTGGCGCCGCGGTCGCGGCGCGAGAGCTGGAGCTGGGCCAGCTGCACCCGGTCCGGGTCCTGGGGCACGCCGCGCACGGTGAACCGCAGGTGGTAGCGGTCTCCGGCCGCCAGCTCGACGACGCTGCCGTCCGACGCTGTTACCTGCAGCGTCGCGACCTCCTGGTAGTTGGTGAAGTGGAACAGCTCCCGCAGCTCCGAGCCGATCCCCTCGATGAGCGGCGCCGGCTGACCCGGCGGCTGCGGGTCGGTGTTGGCGAGGAGCAGTC
>JAKAFI010000147.1 GCA_021818005.1 Acidobacteriota bacterium
TCGAGGTCCTCGTAATAGTCGTCGTTGATCTGGATCACCGGCGCCCGGCCACAGGCGCCCAGGCACTGCACGCCGACCAGCTGGAACGTCCCGTCCGGCGTCGTCTCGCCGAAGCCGATCCCGAGTCGCTCCTTGAGGTGAGTCACGAGCTCGCGCGCGCCGGTCCACGCGCACGAGAGGGTGGTGCACACCTGCAGGACGTAGCGCGCCGGCGGCGCCGTCTGATACATCGTGTAGAACGTCACCACGCCCTCGACGAACGCCGGGCTCTCGCCGAGCCGTTCCGCCACCGCGCGGATCACCCCGGGCGAGATCCAACCGTACCTCTCCTGGCAGAGCCAGAGCACGGGGAGGAGCGCCGCCCGCGACGTGGGGTAGCGCTGGCGAAGTTCGGCGATGCGCGCGTCCATCGTGGCATCGAAGGTGACGGTCTGGACGGTCCGGGGCGGCGCGGCCTCGATCGGTCGCGTGCTCACGACTGGCTCCCGCGCCGCGACCAGTCGAAGGCGCCCTCGCGCCAGAGGTAGACGTAGCCGATCGCGAGAAAGACGACGAACACGAGCCCGTCGAGCATCACCGTGGTGTTGCCCGCGGCCAGCAACGCGCGGGCCGACACGGCCCAGGGGAAGAGGAACGCGACCTCGACGTCGAACACGATGAACACCATGGCCACGACGAAGAACTTGACCGACACGCGCTTGCGCGACAGGTCGATCAGGGGCATGCCGCTCTCGAACGTGTCGCGCGTGCGCGAGCGGGTCAGACGGCCGCGCCCGAGGAACGCCGTCAGGGCGACCATCCCCACGGCGACCGCGGCCGCGAACGCAAATGCAAGAACGACCGGGATGTATTGGGCGATCATGACTTCCCCCCTCGTGCCCAAATTCACATGATCGTAGCGTGATTTTGCGGATGAGGTCAAGCGCCGCGCGGCGGCCGGCCGCCGCGGCCGCGCGGGCGATCGGCCCGGCCGCTCCCGTTCGCGAGCGGGAGCGGGTAGACTGCGCTGGCGCGGTCCCGTCCGCGCTGGAGGATGCCATGCCGACGATCGCCCTCGACGCCACCGACCGGAAGGAGCTGCTCGAGCGGTTCCTGCGCTACGTGCGCGTCGACACACAATCGGCCGAGGACTCCGCGAGCAGCCCGTCCACCGCGAAGCAGAAGGACCTGGCGGCCATTCTCGCCGCGGAGCTGCGCGCGCTCGGGTGCGCCGACGCCGCGATGGACGAGTGGGGTTACGTGTTCGCCACCGTCCCCGCCTCGGACGCGGTGGACGCCCCCACGATCGGCTTGATCGCCCACATGGACACGTACGCCGGTACCGTCGGCGCGAACGTCGCGCCGCAGGTCATCGAGCGCTACGACGGCCGGGACATCGTGCTCCCCGGCGACCGGCGCCAGGTGATCGCGGTCGCGGACAACCCCAACCTGACGCGCTGCGTGGGTCACACGCTGATCACGTCCGACGGGACGACGCTGCTCGGCGCCGACGACAAGGCCGGCATCGCCGAGATCATGACCGTTGTGGCGTGGCTCGCCAAGCACCCCGAGTTCAAGCACCCGCGCCTGCGGGTGGCGTTCACCACCGACGAGGAGGTCGGCCGCGGCACCGAGCACTTCGATGTCGCCGCGTTCGGGGCGCGCTACGCCTACACCCTCGACGGGTCCGATCTCGCCGAGATCGAGGACGAGACGTTCTGCGCGGACTCCGCCGTGGTCGTCGTCGAGGGGCACGACGTCCACCCGGGGTATGCGAAGGGGAAGATGATCAACGCAGTGCGCGTCGCGGCGGCGCTCGTGGAGCGGCTCCCGCGGGAGTTCCTGCCCGAGACCACCGAGGCGCGCCAGTCCTACCTGCACCCGATGGACCTGCGCGGCGACGTCACCCGGACCGAGCTCAAGTTGCTGGTGCGGGCGTTCACCGAGGAGGAGCTGCACGCGCGGGAGGACACGCTCCGCGCGGTGGCGCGCGAGGTGGGCGAGGCGTACCCCGGTGCGCGCATCTCGGTCGAGGTGAAGGAGTCGTACCGCAATATGGCGTACAAGATCGCCGAGGCCCCCGAGGTCCTGGAGGTCGCGTTCGAGGCCGTGCGACGACTGGGGCTGGAGCCGGTGCGCCGGGCGATCCGCGGCGGCACCGACGGCGCCAGGCTGTCGTTCATGGGGCTGCCGACGCCGAACATCTGGACGGGCGGCCAGAACTTCCACTCGGTGCAGGAGTGGGTCTCCCTCGAGTGGATGGCGAAAGCTTCCGAGGTCTCGTTGCAACTGCTCCAGCTCTGGGCCGAACGTCCGGCGTCGTGAGGCCGCGGCGGGCCGTCGCCGAACGCGGTCAGGCGCGGATCGGGGTGAGGACCGCGTGCAGGCCGGCGATGAACGCCTGCAGGCCGGGCTGCTGCCCCGGGTCCCACGGCTCGCGGGCGAGGCGCGCGGTCACGAACCCGCCGATGAGCTGGCAGATCCAGAGGCGCGCCAACTCGCCCGGCGGCACGGTCGTGGCGATCTGGCGGAGCTCTTGCAGCTGGCGGAAGTAGTCGGCCATCCGCTCCGCGTAACTGTGCAGGAAGTCGTGGCCGGTCGCCTGAAGCTCCTCCTCGTGCCCGGCCGCGGCCGAGAGCAGCAGCTCGACCAGCAGGCCGTTGCGCAGGGCGAACCGCTGAACGTGGCGGTCGAGCTGCTGCGCAGCCGCGTGACCGTGGCCCACCGCCTCCGGCATGAGCTCCAGCATCATCGTCGCGAACAGCCTGGTCCCGAGGTGGTGCAGCGTCGCCGCGATGATCGCGCCCTTGCTCGGGAAGTAGCGGTACAGCGCGGCCTCGGTGAACTCGAGGCGCCGCGCCAGCGCCGCGGTCGTGATCCCGCTGATGCCGCGCACCTCGGCGAGGTCGAGCGCGGTGGCCACGATGGCGTCCTCGCGGGCGGCGTGATCGCTCATGTTCGCAGGATACACTATGATGAGTAAAACGACAATGAATCACAAAACTGTCAAGAAGGGTAAGGCCAGCTAACCCGGCGTGCGCGGCGTTCAGCGCGATGGGAGGATGTCTGCGAGGTCGAGGTCGCCCCGGCCGGCGGCCTTGAGCAGGCGCATGATCTCCTGAGCGTCGGCGATGCTGGTCGCCGCGTCGGCCATCGCGCCCTCGAGCAGGGTTCGCGCGGCCGTGCGCCCTTCGGCGGTGCGCGGGGCCGCCGCGACGACCTCGCGGCAGAGTTCGAACTCCTCCCCCTGCGGCACCGGGCCCCGCTGCAGCCGCGCGAGCACAGTGCGCCAGCGTTCGAGCTCGGCCGCGGCCACCATGGCGCGAGTGTATCATCGGCGCCGGTGTTCGCCCGGATCGCCTTTCCCTCAGCGCTCCCGGACGCTCTCTCGTACCGCATCCCGGAGGCGTTCGTCGGGGTCGCGGTCCCGGGCGTCCGCGCCCGCGTCCGACTGCGCGGCCAGGCGCGCATCGGGGTCGTGGTCGAGGTCACGTCCGACCCGGGTTGCCCGCCGGATCGGGTGCTCCCGATCGAGGAGGTCCTCGACCCGGCGCCGATCGTTCCCGACCGCGTCCTCGACCTCGTCCGCTTCGCCGCCGAGTACTACGTCGCGCCGATCGGGAGCGTGGTGCGCGCAGCGCTGCCGCCCGCGCTCTTGCGCCTGCCGCCTCCGATCGTGCACGCCGGGCCGCGCGCGAGCGAACTCGCCGCGGCCGCCCGGGGGCGCGACAAGCTGCTGATCGAACGGGTTCTCGCCGCCGGGCGGATCTCGCTGGCGCGGTTGCGGTCCGAGGGGTGGTCCGCGACCGAGCTCGGCGAGCTCCTCCCCGAGCTCGCCCGCCGGCATGCGGTGCGGGTCGTCGAGCGCGGTGCCGGCACCCCGCCGGGCGCCTCGGTCGCGGCGGTCGTGCTCGCCGACGTGACGCCGGAGGAGCGCGCCCGGCGGGTGGGATCCGCCCCGGCGCAGGCGCGGGTCGTCGCCTGGCTCGCGGAGCTCGGGCGGCCGGCGCTGGAAGCGCAGTTGCTGAGCGCGTGCGGTTGCTCGGCCGGAGTCGTGAGCGAGCTGGTGCGCAAAGGCGTGCTGCGGCGGTTCCGCCAGGCGAGCCAGCGGCCGGTCCGGCGCTGGGAGCTGACCGCGCCGCCCGCCCCCGCCTCGCTGAGCGACCACCAGAGCGCCGCCCTCGCGGTGTTGACCGCCGCGGTGGGTGGCGGAGCGTTCCGGGTGTTCCTCCTCCAGGGGGTCACCGGCTCGGGGAAGACCGAGGTGTACCTGCGGCTGGCGGCGGCGGCGGCGGCCCGTGGCCTGCAGACGCTGATGCTGGTGCCGGAGATCGCCCTGACCCCCGCGCTCGCCGGGCAGCTCGCCCGCGATTTCGGCGGCCGCGTCGCGGTGCTGCACTCGTCGATGGCCGAGGGTGAACGCGCCGACGCGTGGGAGCGCGCCCGGCGCGGCCTGGTCGACGTCGTGGCCGGGCCGCGGTCGGCGTTGTGGGCGCCGCTGCCGCGGCTGGGGGCGATCGTGATCGATGAGGAGCAGGACGCCTCCTACAAGCAGGAGGAGGAGCCGCGGTACCACGCCCGCGACCTCGCGATCGCGCTGGCGCAGCGCGCGAGCGTCCCGCTCGTGCTGGCCTCGGCGACCCCGTCGCTGGAGACGCTCGCGATGGCCGAGCGGGGGAGGATCGAGGTCCTCGATCTGCCCGATCGGGTGGCCGGCGGCCGGCTGCCCGAGATCGAGATCGTGGACCTCAAGGACGAGCCGCCGGAGCCCGGGGAGCACGGCCAGCGCTTCCTGTCGCGCCGGCTGCGCGAGCTCCTGGGCCAGGCGCTCGCGCGCGGGGAGCAGGCGATCCTCCTGGTCAACCGGCGCGGTTGGGCGCCGGTCCTGCTCTGCCGCGACTGCGGGCACATGGCCTCGTGCCACGACTGCTCGATCCCGATGACGGTCCACCGGCGTCAGCAGGCCCTGGTGTGCCACTACTGCGGCTTCCGCCACGCGATCCCGCAGCGCTGCGCGCGGTGCGGCGGCGAGCTGCTCGACCACGTCGGCGCCGGGACCGAAAAGATCGCGGCGCTCGTCCATGGGCTGCACCCCGGCGTCGAGGTCGACATCCTCGACCGGGACACGGCCCGCTCCCCGGCGCAACTGCTCGCGACGCTCGAGCGCTTCGCCGCCGGCGCCAGCCGGGTCCTGGTCGGGACGCAGATGGTCTCGAAAGGACACCACTTTCCGGCGGTGACGCTGACCGGCGTCGTCAACGCTGACAACCTCCTCGGCTTTCCGGACTTTCGCGGCGCCGAGCGCACGTTTCAGATGCTCACGCAGGTCGCCGGTCGCGCCGGACGCGGCGCGCGGCCGGGGACGGTTGTGATCCAGACGTACCATCCCGACCATCACGCGATTCGCGCCGTGCTCGCCCACGATCTCGCCGGGTTCGTGCGGGAGGAGTTGCAGTACCGGCGGGCGTTCCGCTACCCGCCGGCGGCGCGCCTGGCGCTCGTCCGCTACGAATCGGCGAGCGAGAGCGCCGCGGCCGCCGCCGCGCGGGCGGCGCTGCGGGCACTGGAGCCCGCGCCGGAGTCGCTGCGGGTGATCGGACCGGCGCCGGCGCCGCTGGCGCGGCTGCGGGGGCGGTGGCGGGTCCAGATGCTGCTGCTCGCCCCGGCGCGGGGGCCGCTCCGCACCGCCCTGGCCGCCATCGTGGCTCTGCCGCTGCCGTCCAGCGTCCACCGGGTCGTCGACGTGGATCCGCAGAGCACGGTCTAGACGGATCGGCCTCAGGCGGCGTGCCCTTTGCTACACTCGGCGCGCTGGAGGACCGCTTGACGAACCGAGCGAGGTCGCTGCTGAACGTCCCATTCCTCTTGCTGGCCGCGGTGGCGCTGGCGCAGGAGGCGCCTCCGGCCGCGCCTGCGCCCGTCGAGAAGCCGCCCGCCGCCAAGGCCCCCGCCCATCAGATCGGCGGGCTACGGTTCCTGGACGTCTCCGAGCTGACCGTCGTCAACGTCGACGTGTCGGTCACCGACAAGAAGGGGCCGGTGCTCGGCCTGACGAAGGACGATTTCGAGGTCTTCCAGGACGGCAAGCCGCAGCCGCTGACGAACTTCGCGGCGTTCGTCCGGAAGCCCCCGGCGTCCGCGTCGCCGTCGCCGACCCCGCTCCCGCCCGCCGCCACGGCCGCGCCGCCGAAGCCTGCCGCGATGCCCGCCGCGGCCGGGGAAGCGGTCCATCGCGAGCCGCGCTTCATCGCCCTGTACGTCGACAACGAGAACATCATGCCGTTCGACCGCAACCGGGTCCTGACCAAGATGGCCGACTGGATACGGGCCAACCTGGCGCCGCCCGACCAGGCGATGGTGGTCTCCTACCAGCGCAGCATGAAGATCCTGCAGCCGTTCACCTCGGACCCCGAGGAGATCGCGGCGGCGCTGCAATCGGTGCGCAAGTACGTGGGCGGACGCTCGGACATGCAGAGCAGCCGCCAGCGGGTCGAGGACTTCATCGCCGACAACTCGATCCAGAACAGCGGCGGCTCCGGCGGCAACGGCAACGCGTACTACCAGGCGGTCGACCAGGCGCGCAGCTTCGCCCGCGAGCAGCGGAACGACCTGACGTTCACCGTGCGGACGCTGCAGGACCTGGTGACGATGATGGGCGGCCTGCCGGGGCGGAAGGCGATCATCTACCTCTCGGACGGGCTGCCGCTGACCCCGGGTGAGGAGTTGTTCTACGCGATCCAGGACGCGTTCAACACGCCGAACGTGATCACCGAGGCTCGCGAGTTCGACTCCACCGACCTGTTCGCCAGCCTGGTCAGGACGGCCACGTCCGCGGGCGTGACGCTGTACACGATCGATGCCAGGGGGCTGCAGTCCGACCTCGGGATCGAGGCGGAGAACCGCCAGGCGCGGTCCGCCATCGTGGCGTCGGTCACCACCAGGAACTTCCAGGACTCGCTCATCTACATGGCGGACCGCACGGGGGGGATCGCGATCCTCAACGCCAACGACCCCACGCCCGGCCTCGAGAAGATCGCGACCGACATGGAAACCTATTACTCGCTCGGGTACCGCCTGGTTCCCTCCGGTGAGGACCGGCTGCACCGGATCGAGGTCAAGCTCAAGACGCACCCCGAGTACAAACTCGTGTACCGGCGCACGTTCATCGAGAAGTCGCTTCCGACCCGCATCGCCGACAGGGTGATCAGCGGCCTTGCGTTCGACCTCAACGACAACCCGCTCGGCATCGAGCTCACGGCCGGCACCCCGGCGCCCGCCGACAACGGGCGCTGGACGGTTCCGGTCGAGGTCACGGTGCCGTTCGACAAGATCGCGCTCATCCCCGACGGGGACGATCTGGTCGGCTACGTGATGGTGTACTACGCGGCTCGCGACGACGAGGGAAAGCAGTCCGACATTCAACAGACGGAGCACCCGGTCCGCATCCGGGCGGCCGATTACGAAAAGTCGCACCGCGAGCGGATGACGATCTCGACCTCGCTGCTGGTCAACCCGGGTCGCTACCGGATCTCCGTCGGGGTGCGCGACGAACTGACCAACCAGGCGGGCTACGCGCTGGTGAAGGCCTCGGTCCATCCCGAGGACCGGTCATGAGGCCTGGTCCCCCCCGCGCGCGCTGGCGCGGTCGCATCGCCGCCGCGGCGGTCGCGGCCGTCACGGTCGCGGCAGCGGCTCGGGCCGGAGCGCCGCCGCCGACGCCCGGCG
>JAKAFI010000148.1 GCA_021818005.1 Acidobacteriota bacterium
TCGAGGCGCGGGCTGACGCCGCGGCCGGCGAGCTCCCGCACCTCGCCCGCGACGCGCTCGCGGATCGCGGCGGCCACCGCCGCGCCGTCCAGGATCGTGGCGCTCATGCTCCCTCCCAACGTCCCACCGTGAGCGCGGCGATGCCGCGCGAAAGATCCCGGCTGGTGATCACGTGGTAGCGCTCGGCGCGCAGCGCCGCCGCCAGCCCGAAGCGGTCGGGAAAGGTGTCCACCGACGCCGGCAGGTAGGCGTACGCGCTCCCGTCGCGCGCGACGAGCCGTCCGACCGGCGTCACCACGAGACGGTTCCACGCTCGGCTCGCCGCCGCCGCCAGCGGGCCGGCCGGCCGGTGCAGCTCGAGCACCGCCAGCACCCCGCCCGGGACCAGCACGCGCCCGATCTCGCGCAGGCCGGCGCCGAGGTCGGCGAAGTTGCGCACGCCGAACGCGATCGTGACCGCGGCGAAGCAGCGCGCCGGAAACGGCAGCGCGAGCGCGTCGGCCGCGGCCCAGGCCATCGGACGCCCGCGCCGCGCCGCCTTGCGCTCGGCGAGCGCGAGCATATCGAGGCAGAAGTCGGCGCCGATCACGGCGCGCCCGTCAAGCGCGAGCGCAACGTCCCCGGTGCCGGTGGCGAGGTCGAGGACGCGGCCGGGCGGCGCCTGCGCCAGCGAGGCGACCAGCAACCGCCGCCAGCCGACGTCCCGCCGCAGCGAGAGCAGCCGGTTGAGCAGGTCGTAGCGCGGCGCCACGCCGGAGAACATGGCGCGGATGGCGGCCGGGTCGCGGGCGATGCGCTCGTCCATCGCGGCGACGGTAGCACGCGGCCGGGAACGGCCTCAAGGCGCGTTCGGGGGCGTCTCCGGAGGCGCGCTCGCAGCCGCGATCATCGCCGCGAGGTCGTGCTCGACGACGAACCGCGACGCCGACAGCTCGTCCTCGCCGCGCTTCTCGATCCCGGCGCACTCGCCGAGCGGCCGCCGCTGCCCCGATGGCCACGCGAAGCACGCCCCCTCCTCCGGGATCGCCGGGCCGTCGGCGACGAACTCGAGGCCGTCGCCCACGACCGAGCCGTCGTTGAGCACGGCCAGGCCGCGCCGGCCGGGGTCGAGCGGCCGCCCGACGAAGCACGCCGGCGTCGGCACGCCGAGGAGCGTGAGCAACGTCGGCGCGATGTCCACCTGGCCCCCGATCGCCGGCATCACGCCGGCGAGCCGGCTCCCGGGGAGGAGGACGAAGAACGGCACCCGCCGCAGCCGCACCAGCACCGACGGCTCCCAGCCGTGCTCCCCCGCCAGCGCCAGCAGCGGGCCGTCCACATACAAGCCCGACTCGTGGTCGCCGTACAGCGCTACGACCGTATGCGCCAGGGCCCCGGAGCGCTCGAGGTCGGCGACGAACGCCGCCAACGACGAGTCGAAGTAGTGCATCGCGTGGATGTAGTTGCCGAGCGGCGTGTTCTTCAGGGCGCCGACGTCGAGCACCTTGTGGCGGTCGGGGAATTGATCGAACGGGTGGTGCAGCCCCAGCGTGATGAGGAACGCCATGTACGGCCGCGGCTCCGCCGCGAGCACGCCGGCCATGCGCTCGAGGAAGACCCCGTCGGCGAGGCCCCAGCCGATCGTCTCGCCGGGGCCGAGCTCACGCCGGAACACCATGCGCTCGAAGCCGTAGCGCGGGTGGAGCACGCCGCGGTTCCAGAACCCGCGCTCGAACGGGTGCGCCGACAGCGTCGCGTAGCCGCGCTGCCGCAGCGCCCAGGCGAGCGTGACGAAGTGGTCGTACGGAAAGCGGAACGCGAGCGCGCCGCGGTCGAGCGCGTGCTGCGAGTTGAGCACGCCGAACTCGCCGTCGGAGCTGCGCCCCTCGCCGGTCTGGTCGAACACGTAGGGGAAGTAGAGCGCCCGTTTCTCGAGCGAGTTGAGGAACGGCGTGATCTCCGCCCCGCCGACGCGCGCGCCGATCACCCACTGCTGCAGCGACTCGACCTGGATCAGCACGAGGTCGGCGCCGCGGGCGGCGCCGAAGCCGGCGGTGGCGGCCGCGCGCTGGGCCGCCCGGGCGGCGAAGAACTCCCGCACCTTCGCCAGCTCCGCCGGGCTCGGCGCCGAGCGGTCCGCCCACTCCTGCCAGGTGCGCGCGGCATCGAAAAGGTGCACGTTGACGACGCCCCAACGGCCGAGCAGCGCGCCGTGCGAGAACAGCTGCTCCGACACGGCCGGGTCGCGCATCCCGGCCCGCAGCGCCAGCACCGCGGGCACGCCCGCGGCGAGCGTCGCGGCCGTCAGTCCGGCCCACGCCAGCCGGCGGGCCCGCGCCGGCGGCCCCTCGCCTCGCCGCCGGCGCGGCCACAGCAACGCGAAGACAAGCGCCAGCACGGCGCCCGTGAGCAACCAGGCGTCGGTCGGGTGCAGCAGCGCGGCGATGCTCCCTTCGATCTGCCCGAGCTGCTTGACCGCCGCGAGCGCGACCACCGGCACCACCGTGCCGAAGAAGCGCAGGTGGACCGCGTCCGCGAGCGCGACGAGGTCGGCCGCCGCCACCACCACCCCCGCGCCGAGGCCGCGCCAGCGCCCGGGGAGCACCGCCACCGGCAGCGCGAGCAGCGCCGCGGCCGAGGCCGCCAGCGTCCCGCCGCCGCGCCAGAGCTGGTAGCCGGCCACCTCGGAGAACGTGACCGTCGCGAGGCCGACGCCGAGCCACGCCCACGCCACCGGCATCGCTTCGGCCGCGAGCCAGAACCGGGTCGCGCCGCGCGCGCGCCGGCGCCGAGCCACGACCACGGCGGCCGCCGTGAGGAGCGCGAAGCCGACGGTGAGCACGGCGCAGCGCCAGAGAACGAGGACGCGGATGCGCGCCCGGCCGCCGGCCGGCGGGCCGTACCACGCCACCTGCTCGCGCACCATCGCCCACTCGAGGAACCACACCCCGGAGGCGGGCGGGGCGTGCACGCGAGCGACCAGCTCGACGCTCTCGCCCGGCCGCACCGGATGCGGGAACGAAGCCCGCTCGCCGTCCTGCACGACCACCTCGCCGGCGCTGTCGAGCCAGTGGTAGGAGAGGTGGTCGCCGGCCGCCTCGGACCACGTCGCGGTCCCGGTGTTGCGCACGGTGACGCGGATGTCGCGGTTGCGGCCGGTCCAGAACACCCGCGGGGCATGCTGGCGAACGATGTCCCACGCCAGCTCGGGAGCCGCGGCCGCCGGCCGCGCCACAGCGAAGCACCAGGCCGCCAGGGCGGCGGCGGCGAGGGCCCGGCCGGCGCTCACCGGCCGGTGCCCGGCCCTGTCCGGCCGCCGTCCGAGACCAGGCCGCGCTGCACCGGCGCGGTCCCGACGCCGTGGTCGAACACCATCTTGCCGCCGAGGTAGCCGTTGTACCCGACCGTGGCGGTCGCCGCGATTGCCGCCGCGAGGTACAGCCACCCGCCCCAGCGCGCCAGCCAGCCGCGCCACGCCAGCAGCAGCCGCAGGGCGATCACGGCGAGCAGCAGCCACATCGCCAGCTCGCCGACGTCCTCGTGGCGGGCCACCAGCGCGGCGGCCGCGGCGGGGATCACGGCCTCGTCGTGCGCCGCCTGGCCGGAGAGCACCGCGGCCACGCTGCCGGCCGCGGCGAGCGCCATCACGAGCCCGGCCGCGTCGCCGAGCGAGCGCAGCCGCGGGTGGCGGGCGAGCAGCTCGAGGAGCACCGCCACGATGCTGAGCGCGATCGGAAAGTGCACGATCGCGGGGTGCAACGGATCTGGCAGGAAGCCCATCCTCCCTCCGCTCGCGCCGGGTGTGGCCGGGCGCTCGACCCACGCTATCATGCCGGCATGGACCTCGCCATCCTGCTCGTCATCGCCGGCTGCGCCGTCCTTGGGGTCGTCGCCGGCGCCGTGCGCCTCGCCGCGCTGGTGGCCGCCGTCATCGCCGCCGTTGCGGCCGGACGCTGGGCCGGCCCGGCGGCGGCCTGGCTCATCGGCGGCGCCGCCGCCACCGGCGGGGGACGGATGTTGACGATCGCCGCGGTGGCGGTGCTCGCCGCCGTGCTCGTCACCCTCGCCGGCAAGGGGCTGCGCCGCGGGATCAAGGCGCTGCACCTGGGGTGGGCCGACCGGCTCGCGGGCATGGTGGTCGGCGCCGGGGCGGCCACGGTGGTCCTGGCGCTGCTGCTCGGTCTCGCCGCCGTCGGCGGCCACCCGCCGTCGTCGCCGTGGGCGGCGCGTCTGGCCGCCACCGGGCAGGCGTTCCTCGCGGTTCAGAACCTCTCGGCAAGCAAGGCGAGCCCGAGCAGCACCCCGAGCAGCCCGACGAGCAGCGGCCAGCAACCCCACTGAGGGCCGATCCGGCGGTCGAGCTCGGCGTCGAGCAGGCGCCGCAGCTCGCCGATCTTCTCGTCGTGGTCGGACACCGCGGCAGGATACCGCGCCCGCGCCCTTGACGGGCGGGGCGGCGGGCCCCACACTGTGGGCAACCGTCCCGCCACCTCCCGAGCGGAGGTGACTCATGGTTTCCAAGGTGTTTTCCGCGGTACCGCGCGGCGTCGAGGCGCTGCGCGTTCAGGTCGAGGTCGACGGCCGGCCGGGGCTTCCCAACCTCACGGTCGTCGGCCTCCCCGACCCGGCGGTGCGCGAAGCGCGCGAGCGGGTGCTGGCGGCGATCCGCCACCTCGGCTGTCGGTTCGAGACGAAGAGCCTGGTCGTGAACCTCTCCCCGGCCGAGGAGCGCAAGGAGGGGGCGCTGCTCGACCTGGCGATCGCGGGCGGCGTGCTGATGGCCGTCGGCTTGCTCCCGAGCCCACTGGACCCGTGGCTGCTCGGCGAGCTCTCCCTCGACGGGGCGTTGCGCCCGGTGCGCGGCGTGCTGCCGCTCGTCGAAGCCGCGACGAGCTGCGGCGCTCCGGTGATCCTCCCCGCCGAGAACCTCGCCGAGGCCGCGGTGGTGCGCGGCGCGCGCCTGTTCCCGGCCGCGTCGCTCGCCGACGTCGTCCGCCACCTGCGCGGCGAGCGTCCGATCCCGGAGACCGCCGGCGGAGGCCGCGCCTTCACCCCCGGCAGCGGCGGCGGTCCGGACCTCGCCGAGGTCGCCGGCCAGGCGCACGCCAAGCGGGCGCTCGAGGTGGCCGCGGCGGGTGGCCACCACCTCCTCTTCCTCGGGCCGCCGGGGGCGGGGAAGACGATGCTGGCGCAGCGCCTGCCCGGCATCCTGCCGCCGCTCGACGAGATCGAGGCGCTGGCCACCACCAAGGTGTACTCGGTGGCGCCCGGCGTGGCGCGGCCGCAAGGGCTCGTGACCCGGCGCCCGTTCCGCGCCCCGCACCACACGATCTCCGCCGCCGGCCTGGCCGGCGGGGGGACCGTGCCGCGGCCGGGCGAGGTGTCGCTGGCGCACAACGGCGTTCTCTTCCTCGACGAGATCACCGAGTTCCGCCGCGAGGTGCTTGAGGTGCTGCGCCAGCCGATGGAGTCGGGCCGGGTCGTGATCGCGCGCGCCGCCGGGTCGCTCGCGTTTCCGGCCAGCTTCCAGCTGATCGCGGCCGCCAACCCGTGCCCGTGCGGCCACCTCGGCGACCCGCGCCGCGAGTGCCGCTGCACGCCGGCCGAGGTGCGCCGCTACCGCGCCCGGCTCTCCGGCCCGCTCCTCGACCGCATCGACATCCAGCTCGAGGTGCCGGCCGTCCCATACCGCGACCTCGCGCGCCACGGCGAGGGGGAGCGCTCCGCGGCGGTGCGCGAGCGCGTGCTGGCGGCCCGCGCCCGCCAGGCCGAGCGCCTCGCCGGAAGCGGGCGGCGCGCCAACGCCGCGCTGACGCCGGCCGAGATCCGGAGGTGGTGCGCACCCGACGCCGAAGGGGAGCGCCTGCTCGAGCTGGCGGTGGCGCGGCTCGTGCTGTCGGCGCGCGCGTTGCACCGCATCCTCCGCGTGGCGCGCACGATCGCCGACCTCGACGGCGCCGACTCGCTTGCGGCACGCCACGTGGCGGAGGCGATCGCGTACCGCGCCCTCGACCGCGCGGCGGCGTAGGCATCGACACGGTCGAGAGCACGTAGAATGGGACGATGCCGGAGCCCTCGGGTTTGATCGAGCAGGCGCTGGCCCAGGCCGCGCCGCAGCTCGTGTTCCTCACGCCCGGCGAACGCGCCGGGCGCTGGCGCGACGCGTTCGGCGACGCCGCCGACCGGGTGCCGCACCCGTACTGGCTCTACTCCGGCGCCGATCAGAGCCCGCTCGTGCTCGGCTTCCCGCTGCGGCTCTCGGCGAGCTGGGACGCGTTCGGACGCGAGATCGCGCGCCTGGTCGAGGCCGAGATCGCCTACCGGCGCGCCATGGCGCAGCAGGCCGAGGTGAGCAAGGCCGCGCTCGTCGACCAGCGCCGACTGGTGGTCGGCAAGATCGCCGAGACGCTCGAGAACGCCTACCTGCACGACTACGGCCAGCGCCTCCCCGAGGTCTTCCTCCTGGTGCTGACGCGCGAGGTCGCGGAGCACCTGCGCGTCGCGACGCGCGCGCTCGTCGCGGCCGCCCCCGAGCTGGGGGCGCGCGCCGTCGACGAGATCCGCTACGCCACCGCGCACCGCTTCGGCGACGTCGTCCACCGCGCCCGCGCGCAGGCACTCGAGCGTTTGCGCCGGGTCGAGGCGCTGGAGCCGACCGCGGCGTCGCGGGCGTTCGCCGAGCTGGTCCGCGACGACCTCGTCCCGTTCGCCGAGCGGCACGTGAGCACCGGCCTCCCCGAGGTCACGGCGTACGTGCAGGGACACCTCCACATCGACGCCGGCCGTTTCCGTACGATCTTCCGCGCCACGACCGACCGCATCCAGGAGCTGCGCGCCGCCGACCCGGCGTTCGACCGCGTCCTCGCCGCCACCGATCCCGACGCCGCGGCGATCCCCGGCGAGCGCTCGCTCTTCTGCCCGGCCGTGCTCGAGCTGCTCGAATTCTGGCCGCACCCGGCGACGCCGCACCTCTCGGCCGACCTCCGCCGCCTCCTCATCGACGTCGCCCGCCGCTTCAAGCGCTTCGAGGTCATCGACGCCCTGCGCGAGCGCGTCGTCGCCATCGCCGAGTCGGGCTCGCACCCGACCACGCAGCTGCAGGGCCGGACCGTGCAGCTCTCCGACTCGACGCGGCCGTTCGACTTCACGTCGCCCGGTGTCCTGCCCTCGGTCGTGCGCCGGTACGGTCTGCTCTACGACCTCGTCGAGTTCACCCAGCTCATCGAGGAACTGCGCCGGCGCGGGCGCACCAGCGAGGAGCAGGCGATGCGGCAGATGGTGCGCTTCCTCGCCGGCGCCGAGGAGGTGCGCCGGCGGTATCGGCTCAAGTTCGAGAAGTTCCTCGGCGACGGGGCGTTCTACTCGGCGCGTAGCGCCCGCGCCGTCTTCCTCGCCGCCGCCGAGCTGCGCACGCTGTACGAGCGCATGCGACGGCACGGCTTCCCGTTCGACCGCGGTCTGCGCCTCGCCGTCAACGTCGGCACCTACCACCTGCTGCCGATGGTCCCGGCCGCGGTCGACCGCCCCACCTTCGAGTTCTTCGGCCACGGCCTGGTCGAGCTCGTCCGCCTGACCACCGGCAAGACGACGCACGAGGTCGAGGACATCGCCGACTTCCTCATCGCCAGCGGCTACGACCTGCAGCGGGTGCTCGAGTTCCTCGAGCCGGTGCGCCACGCCAACCGGTTCG
>JAKAFI010000149.1 GCA_021818005.1 Acidobacteriota bacterium
CGGGCTGCCGGTCGAGAACTTCAGCACCCACCGCGCCAGATACACCGCAAACAACAACCCGAACACCGAAACCCCGATGACCAACATGATCAGCTCACCCGTGCCGTGCATGGCCTCCCCCTCCTTCACCGCCAGCGATCAAACTGACGGAAATGATACACGACGGTGCAAGCACCCCCGGACGGCGCGGACCACCGGCCGTTCGCCGCGGCCGGGCCGCTCACCGCCCGACGCCGGCGACCTGGCGGCACTCGGCCATCACGGTGGAGATCACCTCGCGGGCGCGGTCACGGCCCGAGCGCAGCACCCCCTCGACGTAGCCGGGATCGCGGTCGAGCGCCTCGCGGCGCGCCCGCGCCTGACCGAACGTGTCGAGGATCAGGCCGAGCAACCGCTTCTTGATCTCGCCGTAGCCGGTGCCGCCCTCGGTGAACAGCTTCTTCGTCTGCGGCCACTCCGCCTCCGGCGTGAACACCTTGAGCAGGGCGTACAGCGTGTTCCCGCGCGTCGGCTTGGGCTCCGCCACCGGCGTCGAGTCGGTGACGATCGACATCACCTTTTTCCTGAGCTCGTTCTCGGGGGCGAAGATCTCGAGCGTGTTGCCATACGACTTCGACATCTTCTGCCCGTCGGTCCCGGGCACGACGGCGACGTCGGGGAGGATCAACTCCTCGGGGATGCGCAGCGCCTCGCGGCCGTACGTCTGGTTGAACGCGGCCGCGATGTCGCGCGTCATCTCCAGGTGCTGCTTCTGGTCCTTGCCCACCGGCACGCGGTCGGCGCGCACGATGAGGATGTCGGCCGCCATCAGCACCGGGTAGGCGAACAGCCCGTGGTTGGGCGAGATCCCCTTCGCCACCTTGTCCTTGTAGGAGTGGCCGCGCTGCAGCAGCCCCATCGGGGTCACGGTCGAGAGCATCCAGGCGAGCTCCGCCACCTCGGGCAGGTCGGACTGGCGGTAGAGCACGGAACGCTCGGGGTCGAGCCCGAGGGCGACGAAGTCGGCGGCGACCCGGAACGTGTTGGCGCGCAGCTCGGCGCCGTCCTTGATCGTCGTCATCGCGTGCAGGTCGGCGACGAAGTAGTAGCACTCGTTGGCCGCGTTCGCCTGCAGCTCGACGAACTGGCGGATCGCGCCGAAGTAGTTCCCGATGTGAAGCTTGCCCGAAGGCTGGACGCCCGACAGGATGCGCATGAAACCTCCTGGGCGGAGATACTAGCAGCTGGAGGGGCGCAGGCGAGCGCTCAGCGCAGCCCGAGCGGGCGGTCCACGACGGCCTCGCCGAAGCGCAGGCCGTTGGCGATCAACGGCCGGCCGCCCTCGGCGGCCAGCTCGACCGGGGGAGCGAAACGCGCCGGTCGCCCGAACCCGCCGGTCAACGTGGGGAACGGCGCGTGCCCCTGGTACGCCATCAGGATCGCCTTGACGTAGTTCTGCGTCTCGTCGTACGGCGGCACGCCGCCGTTCCTCTCGACCGCGCCGGGCCCGGCGTTGTACGCCGCCAGGGCGAGCGCGATGTTGGAGTTGAAGCGCTGCAGCAGGTCCTTGAGGTAGCGCACGCCGCCGCGGATGTTCTGCAGCGGGTCGAAGACGTTGGCAACGTTGTACAGGCTGGCCGTGTCGGGCATCAGCTGCATGATCCCGCGCGCCCCCTTCGGGCTCACCGCGCGCGGGTTGTACCCCGACTCCATCCGGATCACGAGGTCCACCAGCCGTGGGTCGAGGCCGTTGTGGCGGGCCGTCTCCTCGACCGCCGGCCACAGCGCCGTCCGCCGCGCCGTCGCGCCGGTTGGAATCGCGATCGTGCCGGAGCCGTGCGCCGGGATGTTGACGATCCGCCGCGTGCCGTCGGGAGCGGTGAAGATGAAGACACCGGCCGAGCGCTCGGCGGCCGCGTTCCCCGCCGCCAGCACCGCGACCACGACCACCGCGCCCCAGCGACTCATCCCAGCAGCTCCTCCACCACGCCGGGCGCAAGCTGCAGCGCCTGGCCGAGCTTCCCCGGCGCCTTGCCCCCGGCCTGGGCGAGCGACGCCTTGCCGCCGCCGCGCCCGTCCACCACAGGCGCCAACCGCTTCACGATCTCCCCGGCCGAGATCCGGCCGGCGAGGTCGTCCGTCACCGCGACGAGGAGGGTCGCCGCCCCGCCGCTCGCCATGCCCAACACCACGATACCGCTCTTGAGTTTACCACGCAGGGCGTCGGCCAGGGTGCGCAGCTCCGGCGCGGCCATCTCCGGCGCCTCGCGCACCATCAGCTTGACCCCCTTGACCTCCTGCGCCTCGGCCTCCACGCTGCCCGCTCCCGACGCCAGCTTGAGCCGCAGCCCCTTGACCTCCTGCTCGAGCTCGCGCACCCGCTTCTCGTGCGCCTCGAGCGCGGCGGGAAGCTCGGCGAACGGCACGTTGGCGCGCCCGGACGCGAGGCGGAGCACGCGCTGGTACTCCTGGAACAGCTCGATCGCGGCGCGCCCGGTGACCGCCTCGATGCGGCGCACGCCGGCGGCAACGCCGCGCTCGGAGGTGATCTTGAAGGCGCCGATCTCGCCGGTGCGGCGCACGTGGCAGCCGCCGCACAGCTCGCGCGACACGGCGCCGTCCGCCACCGCGACCACGCGCACGACCTCGCCGTACTTTTCGCCGAACAGCGCCATCGCCCCCGCCGCCCGCGCCTCCTCGAGCGCCATCTGCGACGTCGAGACCTGGTAATCGGCGCGCACGTTCTGGTTGACCAGCGTCTCGATCGCCTCGAGCTGCTCCGGCAGCAGCGCCTGCGCCCACGAGAAGTCGAAGCGCAGCCGCTCCGGCTCGACGAGCGAGCCGGCCTGCTGCGCCGACGGCCCGAGGACGCGGTGCAGGGCGGCGTGCAGCAGGTGGGTGCCGGTGTGGTTGGCCTGCGTGTCGTGGCGGCGCCCGCGGTGCACCTCGGCGCGCACCTTCGCGCCGCGGCGCAGCGCCCCCTCCTCCACCGTCACGTGGTGGACCGTCAGACCGGCGAGCGGCCGCACCGTGTCGCGCACGGCGGCGCGGCCGCCCTTCCACACCAGCACCCCCTGGTCGCCGACCTGGCCGCCGGACTCGGCGTAAAACGGCGTGCGGTCGAGCACGACCTCGCCCTCGCCCGAGAGCGCGTCCACCTCGCCCGAGCTCGTGAGCAGCGCCACGACCTTCGCGCCGTCGAGCGCCAGCTCGTCGTAGCCGGCGAACTCGCTGGCGACGCCGCGCGCGGCGAGCTGCTCGTACTCCTCGCGGAAGCGCGCGACGAGGTCGCCCTTCCAGCTCTCCTGGCCGCGCTGGCGAGCCGCCTCCAACCGCGCCTCGAAACCGGGGCGGTCGACGGCGAGCCCCTCCTCCTGGGCGAACTCCTCGATGATGTCGATCGGGATGCCGTGCGTCTCGTAGAAGTGGAACGCGGCCTCGCCGGGCAGCTCGGCGCCGCCGCCGCGCTTGATGCGGTCGAGCTCGCGGCCGACCAGGTCGGTGCCGAGGTTGAGCGTGCGCGAGAACTTCTCCTCCTCCGCGCGCAGCAGCGGCTCGATGACCGGCCAGCGCGCGCCGAGCTCCGGGTAGACGTCGCCCATCGCGTCGATCACCGCCGGCACCACGTCGGCGAGGAACACGCCGTCGAAGCCGAGCTGGCGGCCGTAGCGCAGGGCGCGGCGCACGATGCGGCGCAGCACGTAGCCGCGCCCCTCGTTCGAGGGCACGACGCCGTCGGCGAGGAGGAACGCGGCGGCGCGCGCGTGGTCGGCGATCACCCGGAACGCGGGGCCGAGCTCGCTCGCCGGGTCGTACGGGCGCTGCGCCATCTCGACCTCGCGCGCCAGGATCGGGGCGAAGACGTCGGTGTCGAAGTTGCTCGGCACCCCCTGCAGCACCGCGGCCAGGCGCTCGAGGCCGGCGCCGGTGTCCACGCACGGCCGCGGCAGCGGGTGCAGGTGGCCGGCGGCGTCGCGCTCGTACTGCATGAACACCAGGTTCCAGATCTCGACGGTCTCGTCGCCGGGGCCGTTGACCAGCTCGGGGAAGTTCTTCTTCAGGCTCTTCCCCTGGTAGTAGTGGATCTCGCTGCACGGCCCGCAGGGACCGGTCTCCCCCATCGCCCAGAAGTTCTCCTTCTCGCCGAAGCGCAGGATGCGGTCGGCGTGCGCCCCGACCTGCTCCCACAGGCGCGCCGCCTCGTCGTCGTCGGTGTACACCGTGAACCACAACCGCTCGACCGGCAGCTTGTAGACCTCGGTGAGCAGCTCCCAGGCGAAGCCGATCGCCTCGGCCTTGAAGTAGTCGCCGAACGAGAAGTTGCCCAGCATCTCGAAGAACGTGTGGTGGCGGGCGGTGTAGCCGACGTTGTCGAGGTCGTTGTGCTTGCCGCCGGCGCGGACGCACTTCTGGCACGAGGTAGCGCGCGTGTAGTCGCGCTGCTCGCGACCGATGAACACGTCCTTGAACTGGTTCATCCCGGCGTTGGCGAACAGCAGCGTCGCGTCGCCGGCGGGGATCAGCGAGGAGGACGGCACCACCCGGTGGCCGCGGGCGGCGAAGTAGTCAAGGAAGGTCTGGCGGATCTCCCGCGTCGTCGGCTTGGTCGGCATGCGGCTCGTCGCTCCCTATCTCGCGCAGGGCGCGGCTCACGTCGTCCAGCCCGAAGCCGCGCGCGAGCAGATACCGTACCACCTTTCGCCGCTCCTCCGGAAGCCGCCGCCAGAAGCGGTGCTTCGCCGCGGCCTTGGCGAAGGCAGCGGCGAGCGCGGCGTTCTCACCGTCGCCGGCGGCGAGCTCGGCGAGCGCGGCTGCGGCGGCGTCCCGGGCGATCTTCCTCCGCTTGAGCGCGGCGATCACGGCGCGCCGCCCGCGCCCGGCGCGCAGCTGGGCGCGGCAGACGGCGCGCGCCAGGGCGGCATCGTCGACGAGGCTGGCGCGCTCGAGCCTCGCGACCTCGGCCGCAACGGCGGGGGCTAGGCCGCCGCGCCGCGCCAGCCGCTCGGCGAGCTCGGCGCGCGAGAGCGCCCGGCGGGCGAGCATGGCGAGCGCCGCCTCGTGCAGCGCCTCCGCACTCAGCGTGACCGCGGCGCCGCGAGCGCGGGGGGCGAGTCGCATGGCGGGGCCCCACCGCGTCAACGCCCCGGCGGGGTCTCCTTGTTGCCGAACTCGAACGGGCTGTTGCTGCCGGCGAACGCCTCGGCGCCCGGGCTCCCCTCGAGCGTGCTCTCCATCTCCTCGCGGGCGATGTCGGCGGTGGACTGGATCCCCTGGACGCGCAGCTTGAACTCGTCCGGGTTCGACGACCGGCGGATCGCCTCGTCGAGGGTGATCAGGCCGGACTTGTACAGGCCGAAGAGCGACTGATCGAACGTCTGCATCCCGTATTGCGATGTCCCGGCGGCGATCGCATCGCGGATCAGCTTGGTCTTCTCCTTCTGCTCGATGCACTCGCGGATGTAGGCCGTCGAGATCAGGACCTCGACCGCGGGGACGCGGCCGAGACCGTCGGCGCGCGGCAGCAGGCGCATCGAGACGATCGCCCGCAACACGACGGCGAGCTGGATGCGAATCTGCTTCTGCTGGTGCGGCGGGAACACCGAGATGATGCGGTTGATGGTCTCGGTGGCGTCGAGGGTGTGCAGGGTGGAGAGCACCAGGTGGCCGGTCTCGGCGGCGAGCAGGGCGGTCTCGATCGTCTCGTAGTCGCGCATCTCGCCGACGAGGATCACGTCCGGGTCCTGGCGCAGGCCGGAGCGCAGCGCCACGGAGAAGCTGCGCGTGTCGACCTCGACCTCGCGCTGGTTGATGATCGCCTTCTTGTCGCGGTGCAGGAACTCGATCGGGTCCTCGACGGTGACGACGTGGCAGTTGCGGGTGCTGTTGACGTGGTCGATCATCGCCGCCAGCGTCGTCGACTTGCCCGACCCGGTCGTGCCGGTGACGAGGACGAGGCCGCGCTCCTCCTCGGCGATGCGCTCGATCACCGGGGGCAGGAGCAACTCCCCGACGGTCAGGATGCGGGCCGGGATCAGGCGCAGGACGAGGCCGACGGAGCCGCGCTGCTGAAAGATGTTGCAGCGAAAGCGGCCCAGGCCGGGGACCGAGTACGCGATGTCGATCTCGAGCGCCTGCTTGAACTTCTCCTTCTGCTGCGTGGACATCATCGAGAACGCCATCGCGATGGTGTCCTCCTGCATCAGACGCTTGAACTCGACGAGCGGCACCAGCGTGCCGTCCACCCGGATGAGCGGGTGGGCGCCCACCTTGAGGTGCACGTCGGACGCCTTCCGTTCCGTGGCTGCCTTGAGGATGTCGTTGATGTGCATCGCTCTACCCCCTCGCTCCGGCGCCGCCGTTGTGCGATGGCCACACACTAACCCGGCCGGCCGGCGCTGTCAAAGCAGGCCTTGCCGCGCTCACTCGAGCTTCAAGAGCGACCGAAGAGCGTCCTTGTCGATCGCCCTGGAGAGCGCCTCCTGGGCTTCGACCTTGCCTTCGCGGACCAGGTCGGCGAGCGCGTCGTTCATCGTTCGCATCCCGAGGCGCTTGGCCGTTTGCATGATGGTCGCGATCTGGAACGTCTTCCCCTCGCGGATCAGGTTCGAGACCGCCGGGATGCCGAGCAGGATCTCGTACGCCGCCACCCGCCCGCCGCCGACGCGCTTGAGCAGGATCTGGGCGACCACCCCCTTGAGCGATTCCGCCAGCATCACCCGGATCTGCGCCTGGCGGTCGGGGGGGAATTGGTCGACGAGGCGCTCGACCGTGGAGATCGCCGTCGAGGTGTGCAACGTGCCGAACACGAGGTGGCCGGTCTCGGCCGTCTCGATCGCGATCGCCATCGTCTCGAGGTCGCGCAGCTCGCCGACGAGCACGATGTCGGGGTCCTCGCGCAACGCGGCGCGCAACGCGCGTTTGAACGACCCGGTATGGGAGTACACCTCGCGCTGGTTGACGAGGCACATCTTGTTCTCGTGCACGAACTCGATCGGGTCCTCGATCGTGATGATGTGGTCGGAGCGCGTGGCGTTGACCAGGTCGACCATCGTCGCCAGCGTCGTCGACTTGCCCGAGCCGGTCGGCCCGGTCACCAGCACCAGCCCCTTACTCAGCGAGCACAGGCTGCGCACGCAGTCGGGGAGGCCGAGCTGCTCGAACGTGAGGATCTCGCTCGGGATCTGGCGAAACACCGCGCCGACCCCGTGGCGGTCGCGGAAGAGGTTGACCCGGAACCGCGCCACCCCGGGGATTTCGTAGGCGAAGTCGGTGTCGTTGTCGGCGCGGAACTCGGCGCGGTTGGCCGCCGCCGCCACCTCGTCGCACATGAGCAGCACGTGCTCCGAGGAGAGCGGCGTCGTGAACTCGGGCATGGCCGCCATGTCGCCGTGCAGCCGCATCCGCGGCGGCTGCGACGCGGTCAGGTGCAGGTCCGAGCCGCCGAGCTCGACGAGGCGGCGCAGCATGCGGTCGAGCGGTCGCTCCAGCGCCGCCGTGACGGCCGCTCCGTTCCGCGGCCGGGCCGGGGCCGCTGCGGCCGGTGCCGGCGGCGCAACCGGACGGGGTGGCGCGACGGCGGGGGCCGGTGCGGCCGCGGGCGCCGGGACCGGCTCCGGCGCGCCCCCGCTCAGGTCGAGCGTCACGCGGACGTGGCCTCCG
>JAKAFI010000150.1 GCA_021818005.1 Acidobacteriota bacterium
CGGTAGTTTTCCGAGCGGACGTTGATGATGCGGTACTCCCAGACGACACGCGCCATGCCGGCCTCCCCGCCCCCCTGGCGACTTGTTCTGCACGGTGGCTGCGGCAAAGTATACCATCGGGGGAGGGGGCGCTGAGCGTCCCCTCCCGGCTCTCCGTCGTCGTTCCGGCATACAACGAGGAGCGCCGTCTGCCGGGGACGCTCGCCCGCGTGATCGCCTACCTGCACGGGCACGAGGCGCTGCAACCGGCCGAGATCGTCGTTGTGGACGACGGCTCGACCGACCGGACCGCGGCCGTGGGAGAGGGCGCCGAAACCGTCCCCGGCGTCCGGGTGCGCGTGATCCGCCTCGACCGCAACCGGGGCAAGGGCGCCAGCGTCCGCGCCGGGCTCGCGGCGAGCCGAGGCGAGCGGGTCCTGATCTCGGACGCCGACCTCGCGACCCCGATCGAGGAGGTCGAGCGGCTGCTCGCGAGTGCCGTCGACGTCGCGGTCGGGTCCCGCGGCGTGCGCCGCGAACTGATCGTCGAGCGCCAGCCGCTCGCGCGTGACACGATGGGCCGGATCTTCAACCTCATCCTGCGCACCCTGCGCCTCACGCGCCTGCGGGACACACAGTGCGGGTTCAAGCTGATCGAGGGGTCGCTGGCGCGGCGGCTCGCCGCCGAGCTTCGCCTCGACGGGTTCGCGTTCGACGTCGAGCTGCTCGCCCGCGCCGCCCGCGCCGGCGCGACGATCGCCGAGGTGCCGGTGCGCTGGCGCCACGTCGAGGCGTCGCGCGTGCGTCCGCTGCGCCACGGCAGCCAGATGCTCCGGGACGTTCTCCGCCTCCGGATCTGGCTCTGCCTCGGGCGCTGAGTGCCGCTCCGGTCGCCCCGGGGGTCGCCTACGCCTGGTGCCGGGCGGCGATCGCCGCCACCGCCGCGATCGCCCCTTCGATGTCGTCCTCGGTGTTGAGCGGGCCGACCGAGAAGCGAACCGTGCCGTGCGCATCGGTTCCCATCTGGCGGTGGATGAGGGGGGCGCACTGCAGGCCGGTCCGCGCGGCGACGTTGTGCTCAACGTCGAGGATCGTCCCGATCTCGGCGGGGTCGCGCCCGGCCAGCGTGAACGAGAGGACGGGAAGCCGGTCCTCGAGCCGAACGGTCCCGTGCAGCGTGAGGCCGGCGATCGACTGCAGCCCCCGTTGCAGGCGCTCGAACAGCTCCATCTCGTGCCGGTAGATCGCGTCGAGGCCGCGCGCGGCGAGGTACTCCTGCCCGAAGCGAAGGCCGGCGATGCCGAGGAGGTTTCCCGTGCCGGCCTCGAGGCGGTACGGGTACTCGTCGAGGTGGTACGGGTGGATCGAGTTGACGCCGGTGCCGCCGAAGCGCGTGGGCCGGATCTCGACCCCGTCCCCGATGCACAACCCGCCGATCCCGGTCGGCGCGAGAAGCGACTTGTGGCCGGTGAACGCGACGACGTCGATGCACATCGCCCGCATGTCGATCGGGACGACGCCCGCTGTCTGTGCCGTGTCGACCGCGAACGTCACGCCGCGGGCGCGGCACAGCCGCCCGATCTCGCCCACCGGCTGGATCGTGCCGATCACGTTGGAGCCGTGGTTGACGACGACCAGCCGGGTGTTCGGCCTGATCCGGGCCGCGACCGCCCGCGGGTCCACCCGCCCGCCCGCGTCGACCGGGACGAAGTCCACCTCCACCCCGCGGTCGCGCGCCATGTGGTTGAGCGGGCGGATCACCGAGTTGTGCTCGATCGTCGTCGAGACCGCGTGGTCGCCCTCGTCGAGCACCCCCTGGAGCAGGAGGTTGAGGGCGTCAGTCGCGTTGGCGGCGAACACCAGGCGGTTGGGGTCGAAGCCGCCGAAGAAGGAGGTCAGCGTCCTGCGCGTCTCGACCACGAGATCGCCGGCCAGCAGGCAGAGGTCGTAGCCGGAACGGCCTGGGTTGACGCCGAACCGGGTGTACGCCTCGAACGTCCGCTGCAGCACCTCCTCCGGTTTGGGGAACGTGGTGGCAGCGTTGTCGAGGTAGATGATCGTCCCGGCGTCGAAAGGCAGGTTGGTGTCCATCGAGATCCCCTGGGATGAGGCGTCTGAGGCACCGGATCGTCCGGTCGCAGCGAATCGTACCACGCGGCGGTCCCGGCCGGCGCGAGCGGCCTCGGCGCCGGCCGGGACGGCACGGCCCTTGCCTGGCATAATCGCTGGCGATGGACCGAGGGCATTCTCTTGCCGTGGTGCTGCTCGCCCTGGCGGGACTGCGGCCGTCTGCGGCGCGGGCGGTGGAACCCCCGGCCGTCGTGCTCGACCCGGGCCGGGTGGCGTGGCGGGCGCTCAACTACACCGCGCACAAGATGGGGGTCTCCGCCTCGATCGCCGTGCGCATGAGCGGCCCGGGCACGCCGGTTGCTCGACCGGGGGGCGACGAGGCGGCCGTCGCCGGCGAGGGCATCGTCCTCGAGAGCACGACCCACCTCCCCGGACGGGTGTTCCTCGCGCTCGAAGAGGTCGATCCGGCGCAGGCGCGCGCGCTCCGCATCGTGGACACCGAGACCGGGGCGAAGGACCACCGCAAGACCTACACCCTGACCGCGCGCGGGTTCTTCCTCGACCTCATCGAGCCGGCGTCGCGCGTCCAGGCCGCGGGGCCGCCCGAGCACTGGACGCAGGCGACCCGATCGTTTACCGGGTACCCGCGCGCGCTCCCGCCGGAGACGCCGATCACCGGCCCGCTCGGGCTCCTCTACGCGGTGTCGGCGGCGCCGCTCGCGGCGCCCGGCGATGCCCTCACGGTCCATGTCCTCGTGCAGACGAACGTCGAGCGGGTGACGGTGCTTGTCGAGAGTGTCGAGACGGTTGCGCTCGACTTCCGGGAGACCTCGGGCGGGGTCGAACGCGAGGTCGCCGGTCCGATCTCGGCGCTGCGGCTCGTGGTGCGCAGCCGGCCGGTCGACCCGGCGGCCACCAGCGCGTTCCGCATCTTCGGTCTCGGAGGCGACGTCGAGCTCGTCTGGGACCCGGCGCGGCACCTGCCGGTGGAGATCGCCGGGAACGTCAAGATCCTCGGCCGCGTCAAGGTCCACCTCGCCGCGGTCACGATGCGGTGAGCGGGGCGGGCGGCGCCGATGGGCCGCAGCGAGTCACTCGAGCAGGACCTTGACCCCGCCGGTGAGGCGGGCGGTCAGGTTGTACCCGGCCGCGAGCACCGCGCCGAGGACGAACCCGATGACCGCGTAAATGAGCGGCACCACGATCAGCGCGGCCACGCCCGCGAGCGGGCCGAGCGGAAACGGGACCGGCTTCCGCAACCCGGCCAGCGAGACGACCGCGATCGCGATCCCGGCGAGGACGCCGAGCAGGCCGTGGAGGACGGCGCTCACCGCGGCCGTGGAGAGGATCCCGAGACGACGCACGCGCCAGAACACCGCCGCCGTCGCGATGCCTTCGTCCGCCGTCGGGACGCCTTCGTCCGCCGCCGTGACGGTCTGGGCGGGGGCCGCGGGCAGCGTAGGCCGCGGGGGCGCCGGCGGGGCCTCGGGAAACACCGTGCCCGGCGCGTCCTCCGCCGCGATCGACGCCGGCGAGGGGGCGTCGAGCCGGAGCGGGTCGCCGCACCCCGGGCACTTCAGCTCGCGACCCAGGTAGCGGTCGGGGATCGTATGTGCGCGACCGCAGCCGGCACAGGTGGTGGTAATCGGCGCCATCACGCCCTCCGCTTGGCGCCGTCGCTCCGCGGGCGGCCGGCGCAGCATCCCATGGTAAACCAGGGCGCCGCCCGCCCGGGAGCGCGGCCGTCGCGCCGGGCGTACAATCGCCCGCGATGGGGATCGGGAACCTGATCGTTGTGGGGTTCTTCAGTCTGGTGGGGCTCGCCGCGTTCAGCTACGGCAAGAAGAACGGCGAGACGCGGCCGATGCTGATCGGCGTGGCGTTGATGGTCTACGGGTACTTCGTCTCCAACGCCTGGCTCTCTCTCCTGGTCGGCGCCGCCCTCACCGCCTACATCTTCCTCTAGCCCTCCCCCGAGCCCCGAGTCCCGAGCCCCGGACCCCGGTCCCCGATCCCTACGCCCGGCCGTAGAGCGGGAACGCCCTCGTCAGCGCCTCGACCTCGGCCTTGACCGCGGCCCAGACCGCCTCGTCCTCGCTCCTGAGCACGCGGTCGATGAAGGCGGCGATCGCCTTCATCTCGTCCAGGCCCATGCCGCGCGTCGTCACCGCCGGCGTGCCGATGCGGACGCCGGAGCCGATGTACGGCTTGCGCGTGTCGAACGGCACCGTGTTCTTGTTGACCGTGATCCCGGCGCGGCCGAGGCGCTCCTCCGCCTTCTTGCCGGAGATCCCGTCGGCGCCGAGGTTGACGAGCATGAGGTGGGTGTCGGTGCCGCCGGAGACCATGCGCCAGCCGAGCGCCTGCAGCTCCCGGCACAGCGTCTGGGCGTTCTCGAGCACCTTCGCGATGTAGTCGCGGTACGCCGGGGTGAGCGCCTCGGCGAACGCGACGGCCTTGGCCGCGATCACGTGCATGAGCGGGCCGCCCTGGACGCCGGGGAACACCGCCTTGTCGAGCGCCTCGGCGAACTCGACCTTGCACATGACCATGCCGCCGCGCGGGCCGCGCAGCGTCTTGTGCGTCGTCGTGGTGACGAAGTCGCAGTGCGGCACCGGCGACGGGTGCAGGCCGACCGCGACCATCCCCGCGATGTGGGCGATGTCCGCCATCACCAGGGCGCCGGCGGCGTGGGCGATCGCAGCGATGCGCTCGAAGTCGATCGTGCGCGGGTACGCCGACGCGCCGCACACGATGAGCTTCGGCTTGTGCGTGCGCGCCAGCTCGTCGAGGGCGTCGTAGTCGATCGTCTCCGTGTCCCGCCGCACGAGGTACGGCACCACCTTGAACGTCTTGCCGGAGTAGTTGAGCGGGTGGCCGTGCGTGAGGTGGCCGCCGTGCGAGAGGTCCATACCCAGCACGGTGTCGCCGGGCTGGCAGGTGGCGAGGTAGACCGACATGTTCGCCTGCGCGCCCGAGTGCGGCTGCACGTTGACGTGGTCGCAGCCGAACAGCTGCTTGGCGCGGGTGCGCGCCAGCTCCTCGGCGACGTCCACGACCTCGCAACCGCCGTAGTAGCGCTTGCCGGGGTACCCCTCGGCGTACTTGTTGGTCATCACCGAGCCCATCGCCGCAAGCACGGCGGGGGAGACGAAGTTCTCGGAAGCGATCAGCTCGAGGCCGTCGTTCTCGCGGCGCCGCTCGCCGGCGATGGCGGCGGCGATCTCGGGGTCCGCCTCGCGGATCGCCGTCTCGAGGACGTTGAAGTATGCGGTGCGTTCGTGCTGGTTCATGACTCCCGCTCCTTATCTCTCGATGGGTCGGCGCACAGGCTGTCTGTCTCGAGCCCCGAACCCCGAGCCCCGAGCCCCGTCTCTGCTTCGATCTTTTCGACGCGGCGCTGATGCCGGCCGCCTTCGAACGGCGTCGCGAGGAAGATGTCGAGCATCTGGACCGCGACGCCCGGCCCTGTCGTGCGGCCCCCCATGCAGAGGACGTTGGCGTCGTTGTGGCGGCGGGCCAGCTCGGCGGTGAACGCGTCGTGGCAGAGGGCAGCCCGGACCCCGCGGTGGCGGTTGGCGGTGATCGACATGCCGATCCCGGTGCCGCACACGAGCACGCCGAACACTCCCTCGCCGGCGAGCAACCGGCGCGCCAGCTCGTGGGCGAAGTCGGGGTAGTCCACGCTCTCCGGCGTGGCGGTCCCGAGATCGAGCACCTCGTGGCCGGCCTCGCGCGTGTGGCCGGCGAGAAGCCCTTTGAGCTCGAACCCGGCATGGTCGGAAGCGATCAGGATACGCACGGAAGGCTCCTTCGCGTCCCGTCCGGGGGATGGGGCGCACCGGGGATGGTACTACGCCGCCGCGCGGAGGGCTGTCCCGGCCGTCCGTCACACGTGCGGATGGTAGAGGGCCCCGTGCTCTTCGACCGCGAAGCTGTCGCTCATCCCGGCCAGGTGGTCGACGATCAGGCGGACGAAGCGTGCGTCGGAGCGGTAGAAGCTGGCGACCTCGGCCGGGATCTTCCCGATCGCTAGGTCGCGTAGGTACGGCCGCCCGGTCTCCTCGTGGAAGCGCAGCAGGGCGTAGGTCGGCAGCGTGAGCGGGTTGGAGTGAAAGGCGCGGAACAGGTCGGTCATCACCAGGTGGGCGCGGTGGTCCTGGCGGTTGACCTCCTGGTGGTTGATGATGAAGCGGTAGATGAACGCCTTGAGGTCCGCGAACAGCGCCGCGACCCGCTTCGACATCGCCACCGTGGTCGCCGGGATCGAGTCGGCGATCGCCATCCAGCCGGCGTGGTCGGTGACGCCGTGGCGGGCGGCGAGCCGGGCGACGGCGCGGGCGGTGTTCTCGACGGCGTCGGTGACGAACATGTGGATGAGGCCGCGCTGCAGCAACGCCGCCTTGCGCCAGCGCCGGCGCTCGCGCGAGTAGGCCTCGCCGGAGTGGGCGATCACCGCCGCCGCGGCGTCGAGCCGCTCGACCTCCTCGAGCGACACCGCCTCGGCGTAGAGGCCGTCCTCGAGGTCGTGCGTCTGCTGCGCGATCTCGTCCGCGAGCGCCACCGCCTGCCCCTCGAGGTGGCAGGGCTTGTCGAGGCGCAAGCCGTCGCTCGCCGGCAGCGGGAAGGGGAAGCGCGCCTTCCACGTCGTGTGCTTGAGGATCCCCTCCCGCACCTGGTCGGTGAGGTTGAGGCCGGGGTGGTCGTAGCGGCGCTCGAGCTGGTCGACGACGCGCAGCGACTGGTAGTTGTGTTTGAACGTGCCGACCTCGCGCACGACCGCCTCGGGGAGCGGGCAGCTCGCCTCCTCGCCGGCGAGGATACCGATCAGCACGCGCTCGCCGGAGTGGCCGAACGGGGTGTGGCCGATGTCGTGCGCGAGCGCGACCGCCTCGACGAGGTCCTCGTTGAGGCCGAGGGCGCGGGCGAGCGTGCGCGCGATCTGCGCGACCTCGAGCGTGTGGGTCAGGCGGGTGCGCGGGTGATCGCTGGCGTACGGCACGTACACCTGCGTCTTGTGCTTGAGCCGCCGGAACGCGCGCGCGTGCAGGATGCGGTCGCGGTCGCGCTGGAACTGCGTGCGGTAGTCGAAGCGCCGCCCCTCGCGGGCGATCGGTAGGCGCCGCGTCGCCGCGCTCGAACGCAGGGCGCAGAACGCGAGCGCGGCGTCCTCGGCCTGCTCGAGGCGGGTGCGGGTGCGGATCTCGATCCGGGCGGTTTCAGCCATGGTTTCCTCCGGCGGCGGCGAGCACCTCGCCGGCCAGCCGCAACGACCCGGTCACCAGCGTCGGCCGGTCGGCCGGCAGCTCGGCCAGCGAGGCCGCCGCGGCGGGCGCCACCCGGCACCCCGGGAACGCAGCCGCGAGCGCCGTCACGGGCGTGGCGCGCGGCGAGGCGATCGGGACTACTGTGACGCCGGTGACGCGCGGGCGCAACAGCGCCGCCATCGCCGCGAGCGGCTTGTCGTCGAGGCACGAGAACAGCAGGTGAACGCGGCCTGACAGCCCCATCGCGTCGAGCGCCGCCGCGAGGGCGGTCATCGCCTCGAGGTTGTGGGCGCCGTCCAGCAGGAGACGACGGC
>JAKAFI010000151.1 GCA_021818005.1 Acidobacteriota bacterium
CCGAAGTCGGGGGAGAGCAAGGCCACGATGTACGGCCGGTCGTCGCCGACGAGCACCGCGGTGTCGACGAAGCGGGAGCGCTTGAGCAGCCCCTCGATCGGCTGCGGGGCGACGTTCTTGCCGCCGGCGGTGACGATCAGGTCCTTCTTGCGGTCGGTGATGTAGAGGAAGCCGTCGGCGTCGAGGCGGCCGATGTCGCCGGTCTGGAAAAAGCCGTCGGGTGAGAACGCCTCGCGGTCGGCGTCCTCGCGGTGCCAGTACCCCGGCGTGACGCTCGAGCCGCGCACCACGATCTCGCCGTCGTCCGCGAGGCGCACCTCGACGTTGTCGAGCGGGCGGCCGACCGCGCCGAGGCGGTTCTCGCCGGGCCGGCAACCGTTGACGGCGATGCCGGGCGACGTCTCGGTGAGGCCGTACCCCTCCTGGATCGGGATGCCGATCGCATGGAAGAACTCGTTGACCTCGACCGGCAGCGGAGCGCCGCCGGAGAGCGCGTACGCCACCCGCCCGCCGAGCGCGGCGCGCACCTTGGCGAGCACGAGCCGGTCGGCGACGGCGTGGGCCAACGCCGTGCGCGCGTCCGGCCGCACGCCGGCGAGGCGGGCGCGGGCGACGCGCGCGCCGACGGCGAGCGCCCAGTGGAAGAGGCGGCGGCGCGCCGGCGGGGCGGCGTCCACCTTGGCGAGGACGGCGTCGCGCACCTTCTCGAACACGCGCGGCACGCTGCAGAAGTACACCGGCCGGATGACCGGGAGCAGCTCGGCCACGTGGCGGGCGTGGCAGTACGCCCGCGGGTTCGACAGCCGCATGTAGGCGTACCCGGCGCAGCGCTCGAGCACGTGACACAGCGGCAGGAACTCGAGGACCAGCTCGCTGCCGGTGATCGGCGTGCGCGCCGACACCGCCGCCGAGTTGTCGATGAAGTTGCGGTGGGTCAGCCTCACGCCCTTGGGGTCGCCGGTGGTGCCGGAGGTGTAGATGACAGTGGCCAGGTCGTCGGGGCCGATCGCCTCGGCGCGCGCCCAGAAGCTCGCCACGACGCCGGCCGACGCGCCGGAAGCAAGGAGCTCAGCGAACGGCCGCGCGCCCTCCACGGGCGCGCCCTCGATCTGGACCACGTGCTCAAGACCGGCGCCGTCGCGGCGGGCGCCGACCAGCGTGGCCGCGTGCTCGGCCCCGTCCGCCACCGCCACGCGGCAGCCGGAGTCGCGCACCTGGAAGGCGACCTGGGCGGGGGTGAGGGTGGTGTACACCGGCACGTCCACGGCGCCGAGGTCGAGCGCCGCGACGTCCACCATGTGCCACTCCGGGCGGTTGTCGGACATCAGCATGACCCGGTCCCCGCGCCCGACGCCGAGCCGGGCGAGACCGGCCGCGAGCGCGGCCGTCCGCTCGAGCACCTCCCGCGTCGAGAGCCAGCGCGCCTCGCCGGGGCGGAAGAGGCCGCAGTGGTGTTCCTTCTCGACCGCCACGTCGCGCTGGAAGATCTCGACGATCGAACGCTCGCTCATCAGCGCCTCCTCCGGGTGCTGAGTCCGGACTCGTGACACAGTCAAGCTCTTATTGGATCGCCATGCTCTCAACATTCTACAGAAGACAAGCTCGCGGCGCGGCCGCCCCGGACGGCGCCGGGCGGCGTCAGCCGCGGGCCCGCCGCACCGTGCCGAGGAACGCCCCAGCGTAGCCGGGGAGGGTGCACTGGCGCGCGGCCCACGCGCGGCCGGCTTCACCCAGACGCCGCGCCTCGGCTGGGTCGCGCGCCAGGCGTGCGATCGCATCCGCCAGAGCGGCGTCGTCACCGGGCGGATACAGGAGGCCGCCCCCAGAGTCGACGACGAGCTCCTGGGCGCCGCCAGCACCCGTCACCACGACCGGCCGTCCCCGCTTCATCGCTTCGACGACCACGCGGCCGAACGCCTCGCAACGCGAACAGAGCAGCAACACGTCGCACGCGTCGATCTCTGCGACCGCGTCATCGACGCGCTGCAGGATCGTGACAGCTCCGTCGTCCAAGCCGGCGCACCGCCGTTCGAGCTCGCGGCCATATGACCCCTGTCCCTCGCCGGCAATGCGCAGTGTCGCCATGCATCCCCGCTCACGCAGGCGTGCGATGGCGGCGATTGCGTCGGTTTGTCCCTTGCCCGGGTGCTGCCGCCCAAGGATGAGGACCCTGGGTGCGCCCGGCTTCCCGGGTGCGTTGACGAGCGGACGGTTGAGGCCGGTCGTAACGGCGTAGTACGCGACCTCGACCTTGCCGGCCGTGATCTGCTCCCCGACGCGGCGTGCCAGCGCCCGAGAACAGGTCACGACACGCGCGGAAAGGCGGTCCACCACGCGGAGAGTGCGCGCCAGGCCGAGGGCGAAGCGGTACCCGTGGTCGAGGTCGCCAAACTCGTTGATGAACCAGATGTGGGGCACGCCGGCGGCTCGCGCGGCGTACGCCCCGGCTGGGTTGGTGATGCTGTTCGTGGCGACCACGTGTGGTCGCTGGCGCCGGAACCACGACGCGAGGCACATGACAGCGAAGACGTTGGATGCCATCAGCGCCGCGGCGGCCGCGCGTGGCACGTTGGCGGTGGCCCAGCCGTGGTGACGCACGACATGCGGGCGCGCACCAACAGCGGCCAGCATCGCCGCCAGAGGGCCGCGAGCCGGAAGGACCACGTCGACCTGGGCTCCGTGGAAGCGGACAAGTCCCTCGGCCAGCTCGAGCAGGCAAAGCTCGGCACCGCCCGGGTGTGCAGAGTGGGACACGAGGACGACCCGCGCCGCCGCAGCGATGGACCCGGGCGAGCTCACGGGCGAGAGTATACGGGGGAGTGGTGGCGTCCCGGGGAGACGGCCAGGTTGGCGGCGGGCGCGGGGCCCGTCCCTCTCGTGCCGTCATCGCTTGGTTGCGTCACCTGCTCAGAAGACCGCAACCACGGCCTGCGGACACGCTGCCGGTGCCCGCCGCGCGGGTATGATCGGGTCGTGGCCCGCGAGGTCCCGACCCGCGCTCTCCTCGTCGCCCTTGTCCCGGCCGTGGCGCTGGTGGCCGGCCTGCCGTTCGCGAACCGGATCGAGCCGATCGTGCTCGGGTTGCCGTTCCTGCTCGCCTGGATCCTGGGCTGGGTGCTGCTCACGCCGCTCTTCCTGGCGCTCGCGTACCTCCTTGTCGGGGCGGCGCGCGGAGCGCGGCGGTGACCACGCCGCTCATCGTCATCGTGGCGTTCGTCCTCCTCGCGGCGGCGGTCGGCGTGGTCGGGCGCGGCCGCGGCGAGATGGACCTCGAACGCTGGGCCGTCGGCGGCCGGCGCTTCGGGGTCGTGCTCGTGTGGCTGCTGACCGCCGGCGAGATCTACACCACCTTCACCTTCCTCGGCGCCTCGGGCTGGGCGTACTCGCGCGGTGCGCCGGCGTTCTACATCCTCGCCTACGGCACGATCGGCTACATCATCTCGTTCTTCCTCCTGCCGCCGGCGTGGCGGATGGCGAAGCGTCTCGGCCTGCACACGCAGCCGGACTTCTTCCTCGCGCGCTACGGCAGCCCGGCGCTCGCATCGCTCGTGGTGGTGATCGGCGTGGTTTCGATCGTGCCGTACCTCCAGCTCCAGCTCGCGGGGCTCGGCATGATCGTCGAGATCGCCAGCGCCGGTGCGATCTCCTCGACCGTGGCGATCGTGGTCGCCTTCGCGGCCACGTGCCTGTTCGTCTACACGAGCGGGATCAAGGGGATCGCCTGGGTGGCCATCGTCAAGGACGTGGCGATGATCGTCGCGGTGGCCGTTATCGGGGTCGGGTTGCCGGCGATGTACTTCGGCTCCGTCGGGAAGATGTTCGCCGAGCTGATCCGGCGCCACCCGGCGTACCTCACCTTCCCGGGGGGGACGACGACGATGGGCGTCGGCTGGGTGGTGAGCACCGTGCTCCTCACCGGCCTGGGGTACTACTGCTGGCCGCACACGTTCGCGTCCGCCTTCTCGGCGAAGGACGACCGCACGCTGCGGCGCAACGCGGTGATCATGCCGCTCTACCAGCTGCCGGTCGTGCTCGTCCTCCTCGTTGGGTTCACCGCGCTGCTGGTGATGCCGGGGCTGGCCAACCCCGACACCGCGCTGCTCGCGCTCGTCGGCCGCAGCTTTCCGGGGTGGTTCGCCGGCTTCGTCGGCGGCGCCGGCGCGGTCACCGCGATGGTGCCGGCCGCAATGCTCCTGCTCGGTGCCTCGACGCTGGTGGCGAAGAACCTCTACCGGCCGTTGCGCCGCACCGCGGTGAGCGAGGCGCACCTGATGCGTGCGTCGCGGGCGTTCATGCTGCTGATCGCCGCCGCCGCTCTCGCCCTCGCGCTGTGGTCACCGCACGAGCTGGTGACGCTGCTGATCTTCGGCTACGACGGCATCGCGCAGCTGTTCCCCGGCGTCGCGCTCGGCGTCTTCACCCGTCGCGTCACCGCTGCGCCGGTCACGCTCGGCCTGGTGGCCGGCGTCGTGGTCGTGGTGGCCCTCATCGCGAGCGGCCACGACCCGTTCCTGGGCGTCAACGCCGGGTTCGCCGGCCTCGCGGTCAACGGTGCGGTCACGTTGGCCGCGGCGGCGATCACCCGCGCCCGCGGGGGCGCGAGCACAACGGCCGCAACGGACGTTTGACGCGATGGTCGCGGAAGGAGGCCACGATGGGCACGCTCGCAGCTGAGGCCGAAGCGATGGCGGGGACGCTCGTGGAGTGGCGGCGCGATTTCCACCGCTACCCCGAGCTGGCGTTCGCCGAGGAGCGGACCGCGGCGGTGGTCCGCGCGTTCCTCGAGTCGGCCGGGATCGAGGTCCGCGCGTGCGGAGGTACCGGGCTGCGCGGGGTGCTGCGCGGCGGGCGTCCGGGGCGGACGGTGGCGCTGCGCGCCGACATGGACGCGCTGCCGGTGGACGAGGTCGCCGACCACGGCTACCGCTCGCAGAACTCCGGCGTCATGCACGCCTGCGGCCACGACGGGCACATGGCGATCGTGATGGGGGCGGCCCGGCTGCTGGCCGCCCGCCGCGAGGCGATGGCGGGGAACGTCGTGTTCCTCTTCCAGCCCGCCGAGGAGAGCCCGCCGGGCGGCGCGGCGCGCATGATCGCGGAGGGCGCCCTCGACGGCGTGGACGCGATCTTCGGGCTCCATCTGTGGCAGCCGCTGCCGAGCGGCGTCGTCGGTCTGCACGCCGGCGCGACGATGGCCCAGGCGGACAACTTCGAGGTGACCGTCCGGGGGCGCAGCGGCCACGCTTCGCAACCGAACCTGACCGTGGACCCCGTCGTGGCCGCCGCCGAGGTCGTGATCGCGGCGCAGACGATCGTCAGCCGGTTCACGAGCCCGCTCGAGCCGGTCGTGGTGTCGTTCACCACGGTGCACGGCGGCCGGGTGCACAACATCATCCCGGACGAGGTGACGATGACCGGCACGGTGCGGACGTTCGACCCGGCGACGCAGCTCGCGGTCAAGCGCCGGCTCGAGGAGGTGTGCGAGGCGACCTGCCGCCTGTTCGGCGCGAGCGCCGCGTTCACCTACATCGACGGCTACCCGCCGCTGGTCAACGACCCCGGATCGGTCGATCTCGTGCGCCGCGCCGCCGTGCGGGAGCTCGGGGCCGCGGCCGTGCAGGACATCGCGCCGGTGATGGGCGGGGAGGACTTCGCCTACTACCTGCAGCGCGTGCCGGGCGCGTTTGCGCTGCTCGGAATCGGCGACGGCCACCCACACCCGCACCACAGCGCCCGGTTCGACATCGACGAGCGGGTGCTGCCGCTCGGGGTGCGGCTGCTGGCGGCGGTGGCGCTGGAGGCGCTGGAGCTCGCCTGAGCGCCAGCCGCTGCGGTGCGCCGTTGACGGCTCCCGGAACGGTGGTACAACGGGCGCCGGCAGATCGCTCGGCCCGCGCCGTCGACGCGGCGCGGAGCAGGTTGGGGGCGGGTCACGTCATCCGGTGTGATCAGGTGGCCGGCGAGACGGGCATGGAAGGAGCGAATGCGATGAGAGAGAGTCTTCGCGGCGTGCGCAACGCCGTCCTGTGTGGCGCGGTCTTTTCTCTGGCGACGGCGGTCTTCGCCGCCGTGGTCCCCGAGCCGAAGCAGCCGCCGGACGTCATGGCGGGACTGAAGTTTCGCGCGATCGGACCGACGATCGCGGGGGGGCGCGTCACGGCGATCGCCGGCGTCCCCGGCCACCCGGACACGTTTTACGTCGGGGCGGCCGCAGGCGGCGTGTTCAAGACCACGAACGGCGGCAACTCGTGGACGGAGGTGTTCGACAAGCAGCCGGTCGCCTCGATCGGCGCGCTCGCGCTCGCGCCCTCGAACCCGAACGTGGTCTGGGTGGGGACGGGCGAGGCCAACATCCGCAACGACGTGATGACCGGGCGCGGCGTCTACGTCTCGCCCGACGCCGGCGCGACGTGGCGGTTCGCCGGCCTGGCGGACGCCGGCCAGATCGCCCGCATCGTCGTCGACCCGGCCGACCCGCAACGGGCGTTCGCGGCGGTGGTCGGGCACGCCTGGGGCCCGAACCCCGAGCGCGGGGTGTTCCGCACCAACGACGGCGGCGCCACCTGGGAGAAGGTCCTCTACGTCAACGACACGACGGGGTGCGCCGACCTGATCATGGAGCCGGGGAACCCGCAGGTCCTGCTTGCGGCGATGTGGCAGGTGGTGCGCTACCCGTGGAGCCTGGAGGACGGCGGGCCGGGGAGCGGGATCTACCGCTCGACCGACGGCGGCACGACGTGGACGGAGCTGCACGAGGGGCTGCCGGAGAAGCCGTACGGGCGCATCGCGCTCGCCGCGGCGCCGACCCACCCGGAACACGTCTGGGCGCTGGTCGAGGCGAAGAAGGGGATGCTGTGGGACTCGGAAGACCTCGGCTCGCACTGGCGGCCGGTGAGCGACAACCACCTCCTCGACGTGCGGCCGTTCTACTTCTCCCACTTCGTCGTCGCCCCCGACGACGAGAAGAAGCTCTTCTTCTGCTCGATGGAGCTGGTGGAGTCGGACGACGGCGGCAAGACCGCGCACGTCATCGCCAAGGGGGTCCACGTCGATCACCACGCGCTGTGGATCGACCCGCAGCACCCGAACGTGATGGTCAACGGCAACGACGGCGGCGTGTGGAGCTCGCACGACGGCGGCGCGACGTGGCGCTTCCTCGACAACCTGCCGATCGAGCAGTTCTACCAGGTCGCGGTGGACGACAAGGTGCCGTACAACATCGCCGGCGGCCTGCAGGACAACAACGCCTGGATGGGGCCGTCGCGCAACCCGCACGGCCGCGTCATGGACGGCACCGGTTGGTTCACCCTGGCCGGCGGTGACGGCGAGTACGCGGTCCCGGCCCCCAGCGACCCCGACATCGTGTACGCCGACATGCAGGGCGGCTGGGTGACGCGGCTCGACCTGAAGACCGGCCTCGGGCGCAGCGTCCGGCCCACCGTCGCGGACGGGTTCAGCCCATCGAAGCCGCAGGCGGAGATGAAGTACCGCTACAACTGGACGTCGCCGCTCGCGGTCTCGGCGACCGACGCGAACGAGGTCTACCTCGGCGCCAACGTGCTGTTCAAGACGACGGACGGCGGCACGACGTGGCAGGCGATCAGCCC
>JAKAFI010000152.1 GCA_021818005.1 Acidobacteriota bacterium
GCCTCGCGGCGCGCCGCCTCGGCGAAGTACGGCGCCCGCGCCGGCGCCACCGGCGTCGGCGCCGCCGCGACCGGCGCGGCGGCCGCGGCCTCGGCATCCTTCGCAGGCACGAAGCCGAGGCGGGCCATCCGCCCGAGCACCCAGTCGCGGCGGGCCCGGGCGCGGCCGGGGTTCGCGATCGGCGAAGTGCGGGCGGGCGCCGCGATCATCCCCGCGAGCGTCGCGGCCTCCGCCAGCGAGAGCTGGTCCGGGTCCTGGCCGAAGTACGCCCGCGCCGCGGCGCCGACGCCGACCAGCCCGACGCCGTCGTGGCTCCCGAGGTACACGGTATCGAGGTAGGCCCGCAGGATCGCGCGCTTCGAGAAGCGCCACTCGAGCAGACCGGCGAGCACCGCCTCACGGAGCTTGCGCGTCAGCGTCCGCTCGTCGGAGAGCGCCAGGTTCTTGACGAGCTGTTGCGTCAGCGTGCTGCCGCCCTGCACCACGGCGCCCGCCCGCAGGTCGGCCCAGGCGGCGCGGGCGATCGCCCCCGGCGAGACGCCGGGGTGCGAGAAGAACCCGTCGTCCTCGGCGGCGAGGACGGCGTGCACGAGCGGCTCGGGGAGCGCGCCCGCGGCGAGCGGCCTGCGGTCGACGCGCGTGTCCCCGATGTAGGCCGCCAGCAGCACCGGCTCGAGCGCGGCCTCCTCCACGGCCGCGCCGTCGCGCTCGAGGCGGGTGATGCGGCCGCCTTGGACCCGAACGTCGAGGAGCCCGCCGCCGTCCGGGCCGCGCGGGCCGGGGAACCGTCTGAGGTGGACGAGGACGCCGCCCGGGACCGGGCGGAACGCCCCCACGTCCGGCGCTGCAGCCCCATCCTCCTCGCGGTACGCGGCCGCCTCCAGCTCCTGGCGCACGCGCCCGAGGCCGAGCGCCTCGCCCCGCCGCAGCACGAGCGCCCGCGCGTAGAGGCGCGAGGGCGCCGCCGACGACGCGGCGCCGACCGCGCCGAACAGCCGCCACGCCGGCGCCGCGAACCAGGCCAGCCCCGCCCCGAGGGCGAGCAGCGCCGCTGCGGCGCCGCCCGCGACGGCGCGGAGCAACCACGCCCGCGGCGACGCGCCGGCCGGCGCCTCTGGCCGCCCGCTCATCTCCTCACCATCCCCCATTCATCAGCCTAGCGCGACGGGGAACTCCGTGCCCCGGTCCAGCGTGCCATCGCGCCCCGGCGGTGACCCTCGTCACCCCAGGTGGGTCCGTCGTCCCCGAGGCGCCTGCGTCGGTCACTTCCGTCCCGGACCCCGAACCCCGAGCCCCGAGCCCCTGTCGGTTTCGCTTGCCCTCCCGCGGTACAAGCAGCTATCCTCGCCGCGGGCGGACCCTCGCCCTCGAGGTGGCCATGGCTGCACCGTACGATCCCGACGTTTACCGGCGCTTCGCCGAGAACCTGCGCGGCGCGCTCGACGGACCCAACATCGAGCGGCTCTCGATGCGCGCGCTGCGCCGCAAAGCGCTCGAGACCGCGGTGATCACCGCCAACGGCTCGCCGCTGTGGTTCTCCTCGGTCTCCTCGCGCATCGCGGCCAAGACCGTCTACCTCGGCAACGGACCCGAGATCGTGCTGCCGCGACCGTCGGCCGAGCAGCTCGCGATCGTCGAAAAAGCGCCGGAGCAGCTGCACAAGGTGCTGCAGCTGCTGCGCACGATGCCGTTCGTGCACGTGCGCCGGCAGATGGGCGACAACAAAGAGTTCAACCCGATCTGCAACCTCTACGTGTGCGTCGCCGACCGGAAGAACTACCGCCTCGCCTACGAGTGGGCGATGACCATGGGGGACGTCAAGAAGTCGCGGCCCGGCCCTGAGTTCATCATGATCGACGTGCCGCAGGAGCACCAGCTGCGCATGCAGGTGCTCACCATCCCCGAGCACGACATCAACATCGCCCTCGGCACCGACTACACCGGCGAGTGCAAGAAGGGGTTCCTGCGCCAGGGGATGTTCCGCGCCGACGGGCGCGGCATGCTCGGCCTGCACGCCGGCACCAAGCTCGTGCGCGCCCGCGACGTCCGCTCCGGCAAGCTCAAGACCTACGCGGTGTTCATGTTCGGCCTGACGGCCACGGGTAAGTCGACGTGGAGCTGCCACCAGCTCGGCCTCGACTCCGGCGCCGGCGAGGGGACGTGGGTCTCCCAGGACGATATCGTCTTCCTGCGCCGCGACGGCTCCTCGTACGGCACCGAGCTCGGCTTCTACGTCAAGACCGACGTCGACGTCCGGCTCCAGGAGGCGATGTATAACGCCCTTTCGCACAGGACCGCCCTGCTCGAGAACGTCATGATCGACGCCAAGGGGAAGATCGACTTCCTCGACGAGCGCCTCGGCGAGAACGGCCGCGGCGTGCTCGATCGCCGCGAGCTCAAGGTCAGGCGCGGGCGCAAGATGGAGTCGATCTGCGCCGACACGATCAACACCGCCAACCTCGACGAGGTGGACGGCATCGTGTTCGCGTTCATCACCCGCCGCGGCACGATCATGCCGTTCGCGCAGCGCCTGACCCCCGAGCAGGGCGTGATGGCGTACCTGTGGGGCGAGTCCACGCACTCGTTCGCCACCGTGCCGGCGAAGGCCGGCGAGAGCGTGCGCATCGTCGGCATGGACGACTTCATCATCGGCGCCCAGGGCCGCAAGGTGAACGCGTTTTACGACATCGTCACCGACCTCGTGGCCCGCTACCCGGGCAAGGTGCACTTCTTCCAGTACAACACCGGCGGCGTCGGCGAGATCATCGAGATCGACAAGGCGACGGGGAAGAAGAAGCAGGTGCGCAAGGTGACGCGCGTGCCGATCGACCTGATGGCGGCGTTGCAGCGCGGCGACCTGCGCGGCACCAACGAGTACGCCAGGGGGCGTCTCGGCACCGAGTACGTGGTCAAATCCGAGGGCACCGACCTCGCCGCCTACGACGCCCGCAACTTCTACTCCGACGAGCAGGTCGAGGCGTACGTCGCCGACCTCGTCGACGGGCGGCGGAAGTTCACCGAGGAGATCGCGGCGCAGGGGCTGCGCAAGGACATCCGCGAGATCGCCCACCGCGAGCTCGACGCGATCGACGCCAAGGGCCGCAAGAAAGCGGAGCCGTGGGCACCGGCCGAAGCGGCCGAGCAGACCGCCGCCGAGGACCGCGACCCGCGCTCGAAGTGGATCTCCCCCTGGGAGCCGCGCCGCCCGTCGGCGGGGCTGTTCCCCCAGCCCACTGGCAAGCGGCGGTAGAGCGCCGGCGCTACACCGTCGGGGCGGGCGGCTCGCCGGGCGCGGGCGGCCGGCGCTCCGTGGCGAACGCGTAGTTGCCGCGCATGAACTGCTCGACGTACCACTCCATCGTGTCGTGGCTCTCCATGTACATGTCGAGCTGGCTCGAGCACGCCATCAGCCGGCCGAGATGGTCGAGCGCCGCCTCGGTCTCCGCGGCCGTGCCCTTGCGGAACCAGGCGTTGACCACGTCCATGCGGCGGTCGACCTGGAACCCGAGGTGGCGCAGGATGCGCTCGAGGAAGACGGCCCGCAGGTTGCGGCGCCAGCGCGTCGCGCCGCCGCCGGCGAAGCGGAACGAGACCGCGTTGAGGTTGCGCTCGCCGGCCAGCGTTGCGTCCACCAGGGTGAAGTGGAACGCCAGGCGGCTGTTCAGGTTCATGTAGTCGGAGGCAACCAGCAGGTAGCTCTTCTCCCCGAGCGCCCGGCGGGCGCTCGACTGCGAGCCGAGCGAACCGGCCACCACGGAGGCGAGGCCGCCGAGGCTCGCCGGCATCTCCCGCCGCCAGGAGACGCCGGGGTGCATGACTCCGCGCCAGAGCGCCTGGAACGGACGGCTCACGATCTCCTCGGCGCGCACCTCGTCTCCGGCCTGCGCCGGCGGCGCCAGCCCGCCGCCGAGGTCGAGGACGAACAGGCGGATCGGGGTGGCGCCCGCGAGCCGTCGCGCCGTGTGCGGCGCGCGGTCGAGCACCGAATCCGAGAGCGTGAACATCGCCTCGATCGCCTTCTCGTGGCAGAAGCGCAGCACGTCGTGCGCCGAGCGGCACGCGGACGGGCGGAAGTTCAGCGCCGACGGGTCCACCAGGCGCAGCGTCAGCAGCCGCCGGTGCAGCGGGTCCGCCTCGCCGCCGGCGAAACGCTCGGGGATCTCGACGCTGCGCGCCGCGGGCGGCCACAGCGCGCCGTCGTACACGGCCCGCCGGGCGGCGTCGAGGCTCACGGTCGCGCCGGCCGCCACCGCTCCGAACGCCCCTTCCGCCTCGAACACCGACGGGATCCCCCACTCGCGCAGCAGCGCCGCGGCGTGGCCGGCGACGTTGCCGCGTTCCGCCACGAGCCCCGCCAGGCGCGGCAGCACGCGCACGATCTCGGGCGTGGCGCGGCGCACGAACACGATCGCGCCCTCGGGGACCTGGGCGGCGCGCGGCAGCTCGGCGAGCGCGAGTGCCGGCCCCGAGGTCCGCCCGGGGAACACGGTGCGCCCGCCGGCGAACAGCGGCGCCGCCTTGGGACGGCCCCACGCGCGGTGCAGGGCGCCGGCGCCTACCAGGAGGTCGCGCGTCTGCACGACGTAGAGCTCGCCGCGCTCGTCGAGCACCCACTCGACGTCCTGCGGCGTGCCGAAGTGGGCTTCCAGCCGCACGCCCCACGCTGCCAGCACCTGGATGTCCTCGGTCGAGAGCGTCGGCCGGCGACGCTCCTCCTCCGACACCGCTTCGCGCGTGATCCCCCCGCCGGCCGCCGCCACCACGCGCGTCGCTTTCTCCGCGGGGCGGTGCTCGAGCACCGCGTGCGAGCGGGTGCGGGCCACGACGTAGAGATCCGCCGGCGCGGCCCCCCCGGCCACGTCCACGCCGAGGCCGGAGGTGGCCGCGATGAGCAGGTTCCCGCGCCCGGGCCGGCCCGGGTCCTGGGTGTACAGGATCCCGGCGGCGCGGGCGCCGAGCGTCGGCAGCACCAGTACCGCCATCGGGCTCTCGACCTCGGTGATCCCCTGCGAGAGCCGGTACGCGAGCGCCCGCTCCGAGAAGCGGGTGGCGAGGACCTCGAGGTAGGCGCGCGGGAGGTCGTGCTCGGGGACGTTGAGCAGGCTCCCGAACTGGCCGGCGAACGTGCGCGGCCCGCCCTCGCCGACCGCGCTCGAGCGCACCGCGAAGCCGCCGCGCGCGCCGAGCGTGCGCGCCCGCTCGGTGAGCGCGACCTCGACCGCGCGCGGCAGCGCCGCACCCGCGACCGCCGCCCGCAGGCTCGCGGCCGCGGCCGCGAGCCCGGCCTCGTCGTCCGGGTCGAGGTCGCGCAGCGCGTCGCGGACCTCGCGCCAGAGGGGGAGGCCGACGACCTGCGCGTAAGCGCCGGCGGTGAGCACGAACCCCTCGGGCACGGGGAGGCCGACCCGGTTGGCGACCTCGCCGAGAGCGGCGGCCTTGCCGCCCACCAGGGCGGCGTGCGACGCATCGACCTGGGCCAAGCTGACCGCCATGGCCGGGGTCTCCCGGCGGCCCTCCGCCGCCAGGAACGCCTCCACCTCCCGCCGGCCACGCGCCGCCAACCGGTGGAACGAGGCGTACGTCTTGCCGGTCACGTGCTCGAGCGCGGTGACGCTGGCCACGGTGCGCTCGAACACGGCCGCGATCCGCTCCCCGACCAGGTGCGGCAACGGCGGCACGAAGCGCAGGTCCTCCTGCAGGCCCGCCATCAGTGCCAGGCACTCGTTGTTGGAGGCGAGCAACGCCTTGAACTCCCGGTACTGCCGCCGGACGCGCTCCTCGGCCGCGGGCGGCCGCGCGCCCCCGGGCTCGCCGGGCGTCGGCGTCATCGGACGAGCACCGTCCGGCCTTGAGAGCGGACGCCGGGGCTCAGTGCGCCGAGACCCGGCCGCCCATCCGCGACGCGATGACGTCGATGCCGAGGCCGGCCACCGTCGCCGCCAGGACGCAGAGGATGCCGTAGAACGTGGCGCGCCGCCGGGCCAGGTCGGCCAGCCGCGCCGGCACGCCCACCGTCGTCACCGGCAGCTGGGCTGACGCCTCGCCGACGATCGCGGTGTCCCTGACCGCGAAGGCGGTGACGGTGTAGAGCGCGGGCGGAGCTTTCTTGGGCCATCGGAACGACACGGCGTAGGAGGTCCGGTCCCCCCGCTCCTGCACCCGTACGCTCCCCTCCTCGGTCCGCAGCATGCCCTGGCCGGCCTTGAGTTTCAAGTAGTTCGCGCGCACCTCCCGGCGGTCGCGCGCCGGCGGCTCCACCCTCATCTGCGCCTCGATCGCGCGCCCGTCGAGCTGGCGGCGATCGATCTCGGCGCGCGCGAGCAGGTCAGCGACCGGCCGGCTGGAGAACGCGAGGAACAGCGACGGCACGCCGGAGATCCGCACCTCGCCGGCGTTGGCCCAGATCGGCCCGAAGCGACCCTTGGAGTTGAACCGCTCCTCGGCGTCGGGGCCGCGGACCACCACGATGACCTGCGCCCCCGCCGGCAGCACGCCGCTCACCTCCACCTCGGCGCCCGCGTAGAAGGCGCCGATGCGGATCGCGTCGGGGCGAACGGCGATCGTGGGCGGCGTCTGGGCCGCGAGGGAAACGGCCCACCCCAGCCCCGCCGCGACGAGCACGCACGCGACGATCCAGCACCGGTTCATGTCAGTGCCCTCCCGACGCGACGTGCGAGAGCAGGTTGGCCGGGGTGGTTACCAGGCTCCAGGCCATCTTCACCATCACCAGCAGGACGATCGACGCGAGCAGGATCTTGAGCTGATCGGCGCGCAGCAGCTTGCCCACCCGCGCCCCGACCTGGGCGCCGACGGTCGATCCCACCATCAGGAGGAGCGCCAGGACCAGGTCCACGGTGTGGTTGCTCGTGGCCTGCATGAAGGTAATGCCGGCGGCGGTGAAGAAGATCTGGAAGAGGTCGGTCCCCACCGCGACGTGCATCGGCATGCGCAGCAGGTAGACCATCATCGGGACCATGATGAAGCCGCCGCCCACGCCCATGATCGCGGCGAGGACCCCGACCAGCAGGCAGAGGAGGAACGGCACGAACACCGAGTGCCGCACGCCCGCCCGCGCGAACGTCATCTGCAGCGGCAGGCGGCCGAGCAGGGAGTGCTTGGCCGCGCCGGCCGCCTTCTTCGGCACCATCGAGCCGCGCCGCAGCGCGGCGAGGCTCTCGAAGAACATGTAGCCGCCGACGCTGCCGAGGACGACCACGTACGAGACGGTGATGAGGAAGTCGGCGTTCCCCATCGCCCGCAGCACCTTGATGATGCGCACGCCGATCGCGCCGCCGGTCAGCCCGCCCAGGAGCAGGATCGTGCCGAGCTTGACGTCCACGTTGCCGAGACGGAAGTGCGCCGCCGCCCCGGAGGAGGACGCGGCCACGATCTGGCACGAGTCGGAGGCCGCCGCGACCGTCGGCGGGATCCCCATCATCATCAGGATCGGGGTGAGGAGGAAGCCGCCGCCGACCCCGAACATCCCCGACATGAACCCCACCACGGCGCCGGCTCCGATGACGAGCAGGAGGTTGATGCTGATGCCCGCGATCGGCAGGAAGATCGGCATGGTCGTCGCTCTCGCTTCCGG
>JAKAFI010000153.1 GCA_021818005.1 Acidobacteriota bacterium
GTTCAACTACGCCTGGGCGAAGAAGAACGGCGGGCAGTTCGTCCTGCGCATCGAGGACACCGACCGCGAGCGCTCGAACCGGACTTCCGAGCGCATGATCTTCGAGTCGCTGCGCTGGCTGGGCTTGTGCTGGGACGAGGGGCCGGACGTCGGCGGCCCGTTCGGGCCGTACCGGCAGAGCGAGCGCTTCGCGATCTACCGCGACCACGCCGAGCAGCTCGTCGCCAGGGGCGCGGCGTACCCCTGCTTCTGCACCAGGGAACGGCTCGACGCGCTGCGCGAGGAGCAGCGCCGGCAGAAGGTCGCGCACGCGCTCGGCTACGACGGCCACTGCCGCAGGCTGGCGCCTGCCGAGGCGGCGCGCCGACGCGCGGCCGGTGAGCCGCACGTGATCCGCCTGGCGATGCCGCGCGAGGGCGAGACGGTGGTGGGCGACCTGCTGCGCGGCGAGATCCGCATCGACAACCACCTGGTGGACGACCAGGTGCTGCTCAAGAGCGACGGCTACCCCACCTACCACCTCGCCAACGTGGTCGACGACCACCTGATGGGGATCACGCACGTGATCCGCGCCGAGGAGTGGATCTCCTCGCTGCCCAAGCACGCGCAGCTCTACCGCGCGTTCGGCTGGGAGGAGCCGGTGTTCTGCCACCTGCCGCTGCTGCGCAACGCCGACAGGTCGAAGATCTCGAAGCGCAAGAACCCGGTGTCGCTCAACTTCTACCGCCGCGCCGGCTTCCTCCCCGAGGCGATGCTCAACTACCTCGCCCTGATGGGGTGGGCGATCGCAGCCGACCGCGAGGAGTTCTCGCTCGCGGAGTTCATCGCCAGCTTCGACCTCAAGGACATCACGCTCGGCGGGCCGGTGTTCGACGTCGAGAAGCTGACCTGGATGAACGGCAAGTACGTCCGTGCCCTCGCGGTGCCCGACCTCCTCGCCAGGTTGCGCGCCGACATCCTCAGCGACGACCACCTCACCAAGGTGCTGGCGCTCGCCCACGAGCGCGTCGAGAAACTCGAGGACTTCATCGAGTACGCGCGCTTCTTCTTCGTCGGCGAGATCGGGTACGACGCCGAGGCGCGAGTCAAACTCGTCGGCAAGAAGCGGACGGCGGCGGAGACCGCCGCGGCGCTCGCACGCCTGCTCGAGGAGCGCCTCGACCCACTCCTCGACTGGGAGGCGGCGCGCCTGGAGGCCGAGCTGCGCGCGTTCGCCGAGGCGGCGGGGTGGAAGAGCGGCGACTTGTTCATGCCGGTGCGCATCGCGGTCACCGGCAAGGCCGCGACGCCGCCGCTGTTCGAGACGATGGAGGTGCTCGGGCGCGAGCTGTGCCGGCGCCGCCTGCGCCGGGCGGTCGAGACGCTCCAGGAGATGGGCGCCGCGCCCGCGACCTCGCCGGAAGGGGTGTGAACCGATGGCTGCCAGCGAACCCACCGCTACGCTCGACTTCATCCGCGAGATCGTCGCGGCCGACCTCGCCAGCGGCAAGCACGCGACGGTCGTCACGCGCTTTCCGCCGGAGCCGAACGGCTACCTGCACATCGGCCACGCCAAATCGATCTGCCTCAACTTCGGCATCGCGGCACAGTTCGGCGGGCGCTGCCACCTGCGTTACGACGACACCAACCCGACCAAGGAGGAGCGCGAGTACATCGAGGCGATCGAGCGCGACGTGCGCTGGCTCGGCTTCGACTGGGGGACGCACCTCTACTTCGCCTCCGACTACTTCGAGCGCATGGTCGCCTGGGGCGAGCTGCTGATCGGCAAGGGGAAGGCGTACGTGTGCGACTGCACGGCCGAGGAGGTGCGGCAGCGGCGCGGCACGCTCACCGAGCCGGGGCGCACCTGCCCCCACCGCGACCGCTCCGCGGCCGAGAGCCTCGACCTCTTCCGCCGCATGCGCGCGGGAGAGTTCCCCGACGGCGCCCGCACGCTGCGGGCGCGGATCGACATGGCGTCGGGGAACATCAACATGCGCGACCCGGTGCTCTACCGCATCCTGCACGCGGCGCACCCGCACGCGGGGGCTGCGTGGTGCCTGTACCCGATGTACGACTACGCCCACCCGCTCGAGGACGCGATCGAGGGGATCACCCACTCGATCTGCACCCTCGAGTTCGAGGACCACCGCCCGTTCTACGACTGGGTCATCGACGAGTGTGAGCTGCCCGAGCCGCACCCGCGCCAGATCGAGTTCGCGAGGCTGAACCTCACCTACACGGTGATGTCGAAGCGCAAGCTGCTGCAGCTCGTGCAGGAGGGCGTGGTCTCCGGCTGGGACGACCCGCGCATGCCGACGATCTCCGGGTTGCGGCGGCGCGGCTTCACCCCGGAGGCGATCCGCGACTTCGCCGACCGCATCGGTGTCGCCAAGCGCGACAGCGTCGTCGACGTGCAGCTGCTCGAGCACTGCCTGCGCGAGGACCTCAACCGCCGCGCGGCGCGGAAGTTCGCCGTGCTGCGACCGCTCAAGCTCGTGATCGAGAACTACCCCGAGGGGCAGGTCGAGCAGTTCGAGGTCCCCAACAACCCGGAGGACCCGGCGGCGGGCACACGTAGAGTGCCGTTCGCGCGCGAGCTGTGGATCGAGCAGGACGACTTCCGCGAGACGCCGCCGCCGAAGTACTACCGTCTCTTCCCCGGCAACGAGGTGCGGCTACGCTCGGCGTACCTGGTGCGCTGCACCGGCGTCGTCAAGGACGCCGCCGGGAACGCCGTCGAGGTGCGCTGCACGTACGATCCGGCGACGCGCGGCGGCGCAACGCCGGACGGCCGCAAGGTCAAGGCGACGCTGCACTGGCTCGCGGCGGCGCACGCGGCGCCGGCCGAGGTGCGGCTGTACGACCGGCTGCTCACCAAGCCGGACGCCGGCGACGTCGAGGAAGGGCAAGACTGGAAGTCGATCCTCAACCCCGACTCGGTCGAGGTGCTGCCGGGCTGCTGGGTCGAGCCTTCGCTCGCCGGCGCCGCACCCGGCGAGCGCGTCCAGTTCGAGCGCCTCGGCTACTTCTGCGTCGACCCCGACTCGACCGCGGGGAAGCTGGTCTTCAACCGCACGGTCACCCTGCGCGACAGCTGGGCGAAGATCGAGGAGAAGCAGAAAGGCTGAAGAGGCCGTGGACCGTGGTCCGCGGACCGTGGTCCGATAGAGACCGCGGGTCGTGGAGCGCGGGTCGAGCGGCCGCACGCATCCTGCGGCCGCCGCGAGGGTCGCCGGCGCTGGTTCCGGGATTGCGTCGCTGTCGCCCGATCTGGCGTACAGTGGACACGGGGGGAACATGAACGGGGCCAACCGGGGCCGGATCACGATCGTCGTCAACGGCCCGTACCGGGTCGAGGGCGACGTGCCGCTGGCGAACCAGCACATCGTCACCAACTCGGAGGGGGAGTCGCTCGAGTGGCGCGAGGGCGACGCGGTGCCGCACGCGGAGGAGTACGCGCTGTGCCGGTGTGGCCGCTCGGGGAGCAAGCCGTTCTGCGACGGGACCCACGAGAAGGTGCGCTTCGACGGCGCGGAGACCGCGAGCCGGGCGCCGTACCGGACCCAGGCGGGACGGATCGAGGGGCCGACGATGGTGCTCGACGACGCGGAGGAGTTGTGCGCCTTCGCGCGTTTCTGCGACCCGCACGGGCGGGTGTGGAACCTGGTCGGGGATACCGACGATCCCCGCGCGCGCGCCCTCGTCGAGCACGAGGCCGGCCACTGCCCGGCCGGGCGGCTCGTCGCCACGGATCGGACGACGGGAAAGGTGCTCGAGCCGCACCTCGATCCCTCCCTCGGTCTCGTGCAGGACACGGCGCGGAGGGTCAGCGGGCCGATCTGGGTGCGGGGCGGGATCCCGGTCGTCGGGGCGGACGGCGTCGCGTACGAGGTGCGCAACCGGGTGACGTTGTGCCGCTGCGGCGCGTCGCGGAACAAACCGTTGTGCGACGGCTCGCACGCCGCGATCGGGTTCAGGGACGGGAGCGAGAAGACGTGAGCGCGCGGTCGCACGTCGTAGCCGGCGGCTCAGGACCCGGGCGGGTCACCGAAACCGGCGGCGGCATGCGCTCGCCGGCGCGCCGCAGGCCGAGTCCGGGACCGCGTCGCTCGGGGTCGAAAGCGGGGGGGGAATCATGACGACGATCCTCGGCATCGCGGGCAGCTTGCGCAAGGGGTCGTACAACGCCGCGCTCGTCAGAGCGGCGTCGGAAGTGGCGCCGGCAGGCACCGGCTTCGAGATCGGCTCGATCGCGAGCATCCCTGTCTACGACGGCGATCTCGAGCAGGAGCACGGGGTGCCGGAGGCGGTCACGGCGCTCAAGGAGAGGATCGTGGCGGCGAACGGGCTCCTGCTGGCGACGCCGGAGTACAATGGCTCCCTGCCCGGCGCGTTCAAGAACGCGGTCGATTGGCTCTCTCGTCCTCCCAAGGACATCGCGCGCGTCTTCGGCAACAAGCCGGTGGCGATCATCGGCGCGACGCCGGGGGTCGGCGGGACACGCCTGGCGCAGGCGGCGTGGCTGCCGGTCCTCCGGGGCCTCGGCACCCGCCCGTGGTTCGGCAAGCAGCTCTACGTGGCGGGCGCAGGGCAGGCGTTCGACGAGGACGGCCGCCTCGTGGACGAGAAGGTCCGCAGGTCGCTGTCGGAGTTCATGGCCGCGTTCGTCGAGTTCGTCGCGGCGCCGTGACGACGTCGATCCCGCGGACGGGGAGAGGCCGGCCGGCGCACCCGTGAAACGGGGCTACGGCTCGGCGCGCCTCGCGCCCGCCGTGGCGCGCTCGGCGCCGTAGAACTCCAGGCGTTCCGAGGCGGCCCAGGCGTCGATTGCTTCGGCCGTCGCGCCGAGGTGGACGAGCGCCTGCCGCGTGATCTCGAGGCCGGCCTCGAACTCCGGCTGCACGACGGCGAACACGCCGGCGCTCCGCAGCTGCTCGACGTGGTCCGCGCTGGCGGCCCGCGCCACGATGTGGACGCGCTCGTTGAGCGCTCGCGCCTGGACGATGATCGATCGGGAGACCACGATCCCCGGGACCGTGACCAGGACCAGCCTCGCGGTCGCGATCCGGGCCGCCTCGAGGACGATCGGCTGCGCCGCGTCGCCGAACACGACCGGGATCCCCGCCGCCTTGGCCTGGTCGATCCGGTGCGGGTCGAGCTCGACGACCACGCACGGGAGCCCGCGCCGGTGCAGGACCTCCGCCACATGGAGGCCGACCCGGCCGCCGCCGGCGATGACCGCGTGGCCCGCGAGCCCCTCCCGGGGGAAGTTGATCGTCTCCAGCGGCTCGTGCCGGAACTGGCGCCGCCTGAGGGCGTACAAGCGTGCGGTCTGGCCGGAGACGAGCGGGGTGAGGGCCATGCTCACGACGGCGGCACTGAGGACGAGCGAGAACATCTCGGGAGTGAGCGCGCCGCTCGCGACGCCGACGCGCGCCAGCACGAACGAGAACTCGCCGATCTGGAACAGCCCGAGGCCGGCGGCGAGCGGCACGACGTTGCCGTAACCCGACGCCCGGGTGAGCGCGGCGACGATGCACCCCTTGCCCGCGCCGAGGACCAGCACGAGAACCAGGACCGTCCCCAGGTTGGCGAGGAGGAAGCGCGGGTTCACCAGCATCCCGACCGAGACGAAGAAGAGCAGGCCGAAGAGGTCGCGCACCGGCACGATGTCGCTGAGCGCCTGGTGCCCGTAGTCGGACTCGCTGAGCACCAGACCGGCGACGAACGCGCCGAACGCGATCGACAGGCCGGCGAGGTACGTCGCGTAGCCGACGCCGAGCCCGATCGCCGTAGTCGCGATCAGGAACAGCTCGCGCGACCGCCAGCGCGCGACGTACATCATGAACCGCGGCAGCAGCCGGGTGCCGAGCAGGACCATCGCCGCCAGGAACGCCGCGGCCTTGAGGGCGGCCATGACGAGAGCAGGTAGGCCGGCCGCGGGGCTGCCCACGCGGGGGAGGATGATCATCAGCGGCACCACGGCCAGGTCCTGCACGATCAGCACCCCGAGCATGACCCGGCTGGACAGCGTCCCGATCCAGCCCTGGTTCATCAGGGTCTTGAGCACCACCATCGTGCTCGACAGCGAGGCCAGCGCTCCCAGCCAGACGCTGGGGACCCACGCCCACCCCATCGCCCGGCCGACGCCATAGCCGAGCGCGATCGTCATGGCCAGCTGGATCGGGGTCGCGACCAGGGCGACCGTGCGGACCGGTTTGAGGGCGCCGAGCGAGAACTCGAGGCCGATGGCGAACAGGAGCAACGCGACGCCGATCTCGGCGAGCAACTCGATGTCGTGGACCCGCCCGACGGTGATGCCGCCGGTGTAGGGGCCCACCACGACCCCGGCCAGGATGTAGCCGAGGATCAGCGGCTGGCGCAGCCGCTGCGCGGCGAGCCCGCCCGCGAGCCCGACCACGACGATGACGACGAGATCGGTCGCGATCCCCATTGTGGATCAATCGTACCCCGCCGCTGTGCGCGCGCGGCCGAGGCGCTCACCCCGCGTCGCTTCGTCTTGTCGTCCCGGACCCCGGAGCCCGGACCCCGGACCCCGGTCTTTGATTGGCGGAGAGGGGGGGATTGCGGGAGCGCGGCGCTCGGATGGTGAGCCGTGGGCGCTGGGCTGAAGATCGCGCGTGATCGGGGCGCTCGTCCCGCGTCGCTTCGTCTTGTCGTCTCGGACCCCGAAGCCCGGACCCCGAACCCCGGTCTTTGATTGGCGGAGAGGGGGGGATTCGAACCCCCGGTCCGGGTTTACCCCGGACAACTGCTTAGCAGGCAGCCCTGATCGGCCACTCCAGCACCTCTCCGCGTGGCCGCCGGAGTCTACTCCCCGGTCGGGGGGCGCGCAAGCAACCCCGACAGCGACCCCGGCGGCGTCCGTCGGCTACGATGGGAACGCATGGCGGGCGCGGCGCAGCGGGCGGTGCTGGTCACCGGGGCGACCGGTTACATCGGCGGGCGCCTGGTCCCGCGCCTGCTCGAGCGCGGGTTTCGGGTGCGCTGCCTGGCGCGGTCGGCGGCCAAGCTGGCGACGCGGCCGTGGAGCGGCGGTCCGGGTGTCGAGATCGTCCAGGGCGACGCCGGCGACCGAGAGGCGTTGGGGAACGCGATGCGCGGGTGCGAGGCCGCGTACTACCTGGTCCACTCGATGATCGTCGCCGGCCGGGCGTACGAGGAGCGCGACAAGCTGCTCGCGCGCGGGTTCGGCGACGCCGCGGCCGCCGCCGGGGTCGGGCGGATCGTGTACCTCGGCGGCCTCGGCGAGGAGGGGGCGGGCCTCTCCCGCCACCTCGCGTCGCGGCGAGAGGTGGAGGCCGCGCTTGCCGCGGGAGGGGTGCCGGTGACGGCGCTGCGGGCCGCGATGATCGTCGGCTCCGGATCGGCATCGTTCGAGATCCTGCGCTACCTCGTCGAGCGCCTCCCCGTGATGGTGACCCCGCGCTGGGTGGACACGCCGTGCCAGCCGATCGCCGTCCGCGACGTGCTGCACTACCTGGTCGCGTGTCTCGACGTGCCGGACACCATCGGGATGACGCTCGACATCGGCGGTCCGGACGTGCTCCGCTACCGGGACATCATGCAGGTGATGGC
>JAKAFI010000154.1 GCA_021818005.1 Acidobacteriota bacterium
GGGTCGGTCGAGCGCCAACTTGAGCCGCTCGTGCGCCTGCAGCGGCGCCGCCGGAAGCCGCAGCGCGGCGGCGAGGAAGAGGACGTAGAAGAGCAGATAGGCAAAGGTTCCAACGTGCGCCAACGGCCCCTGCGTGAGGCCCATCCCGAACACGGCGTACGGCACCTCGCCGGCCGCGTAGCACAGGTAGGCGGTCGCCAGCAGCCACCACGCCCCGGCCGGCGCGGCCCGGGCACGGACCCGCAATGCGGCCCAGAGCATGACGATCGCCACCAGCAACGGGATCGCCGCCCCGAACCTCGCGTTGACCGGTTCCGATACGGCGCCTCCAGGGAGGGCCAGCTGAGCCGCGAGCCGGGCGACCCAGATCAGTGCCGCGAGCGCCACCGCGATCGGCCAGAGACGCGCCGAGCCGGTGCGACCGCGTTCGAGAGGTCCGCCGCCCCCGTCCGGCTCCGTCACCGTCCCCTCCCGGCTCTCGTCTGGCCCCGTCCAAGAGCCGCCCCTGAACTGCCGCCGGCGCAATGACGCCGGTGCATCGTCCCTGGTCGCTGTGCCTAGTCTACGACCTGCCACAAGCCGTGCCCGACGGTTCTTCCGGTGACGGCCGTCACGGCCGTGCCGGGGTAGGCCAGCAACCCTCTGTTAGACTCATTCAGTGACAATCGCAGGTCGAGCGCGGGTTCGTGCCGGGAGGCGCCGCCCCGCGACGCGACCGCGGCCGGACGCGGACGTCGGGAGATCGAACCGTGCCTAGGATCGCGCCCCGCGAGATCACCGAGAGCTTCCGTCTCGAACGGGTGCTGAAGTCGAGTCGATCGGCGATCGTGTTCCGCGCCGCCGATCCGACGACGGGAGCGGCGGTCGCGATCAAGCTGATCCCTCCGGGCTCGCCTGCGACGCTGGCGCTCGGCCAGGAGCGCTTCCTCGCGACGATGGCGGTGCTCGCCTCGGCGGGCGGTGAGGCGTTCCCGAAGCTCCTCGACCACGGCTTCACCCCTGACGGCAGCGCGTTCATGGTGACGGAGTTCGTCGATGGGGAGCGTCTCGACGCACTGATCGGCGCCGCCCCCGCGCGCATCATCGGCTTGGCGGGCGAGATCGCGGTCGCACTCGGCTCCCTCGCCCGCGCCGGCGTCGCGCACGGCAACCTCACGCTCGACAACGTGCTCGCCCGCCGCCGCGGCGGGGTGGAGCACGTCTGTCTCCTCGGACTCGGCAGCGCCGCCTTCCACGGCGCCTCCGTGGCCGCGGCGACACCCGGCGCGGCCGCGGCGGAACAACGCGCCGACCTGGCCGCCCTCGCGGCCGCCTGCTGCACGCTTCTGCGCGCCGAGGTGTCGGTGACCGGGCCGCCAAAGGTCACGCTGCCTGCGGTCGTGGCCCAGCGCCTGCAAAACCCGGCGCTGCTCGCGGCGGCGCTGGAGCAGGCGCTGCACCCGGAAGCGGCGCAACCGCCATCGCTCGACGAGTTTCGCCGGGCGGTTTCTCTCGCGCTCGCGGGCGGCCCACCCAACCCCGCTCCTCAGCCACCCCCGGTACCAGCGGCCGTCGAGCCCCTCGCCACGACCGTCGCGCCCGCAGCAACCGATCCAGGCGAGGACACCGCCCCGGCGCACGTCGTGCCGCTGATGCCGATGGCGTCGCCGGAGCTCGCTTCTTTGCCGCAGCCGTCCGCTCCGACACCGGCCATCGACGACGAGACGACGAAGGCCGGCCCGAGGGTCCAACTCCGGCCGACCGTCGAGCCCGCCGCAGGCCGGGCAGCGGGACCGCCGCCCCCGGGACCAGCGGCGGCGAGCCGCTCCAGGCGTCGGCGCATCTACCTTGCCGGCGGCGTCGCGGTGTTCGTGATGGCGGCGCTGGCGCTGGCGGTCTGGCTCGCGCGGCCGCGGCCCGCGGGTCCGGCCCGCGTTGCCAGCGCGACGCCGGTCCCGCATCGGCCCACCCCGGCGCCGGCCGCGACCCCCGCCGCCTCCGCACAGGCCCACCTACAGCGCGCCGAGGCGGCGATCGCCCTCGGCGACCTGACGGCCGCCGGAGCCGAGCTCGACGCCATCGCGCCCGACGAGGCCGCCGGGCTGGCGCCGGAGCTGCAACGGCGTTTCCGTGAGCTCCGCGCCTCGTACCTCGCCGGCCGCCAGCGCGCGGTCACCAGGGCGATGCGCGACGCGATCGCCGCCGGCGACATGGCGGCGCTCGGCCGAGCGGTCCGAGCGCTCCCGCGCGCCGAGGAGGCCGCGTTCCCGCGTGACCGCGACTTCCTCGCCACGATCGCGGACGCCAGGCGCGCCCTCGAGGTGCACGCGGCGCTGTTGCAGGCCGAGCGCCGGGGGGCGCAGACCGATGTGCTGCAAGATGCGAGCGTCCTCCTCGGCCTGGTGCCGCGCTGCGCGCCGGCGGCGCAGTCGCGCGAGCGGGCGGCGGCCGCGCTCGAGCAGGAGGCGGGGAAGCTGGCCGCGGGCGGCGACTACGACCGGGCGCTCGCCCGCCTCGGGTCCGTCCGCGAGAGCTGGCCGAACCGTCCCGGGCTCGCCGAGAGGATCGCGGCGGTCACCGCCGAGCGCGCGGCCGAGCAGCGCTTCGCCGAGGTCATGGCCAGGGTGGAGCAGTCCGAGCGCGCCGGGAAGCCCGAGGACGGCCTGGCGCTGCTGGCTTCGCTCTCCGCCGACCCGCGCACGGCAGCGCGCGTCCAGGAGGCGCGGGCCCGACTGCAGGCGCAGCTCGCGAAGCTCGACGCGGCGCCTCCCACGGTCAGGCTCGCCGATAAGGAGAAGCTGCAGTACAAGAAGGGCACGGGCGCGACGATCACGGTGCGCATCGACGACGACCACCGCGTCGCCAGCGCGCACCTCTTCGCCAGGGTCGAGGGCGGCGGAGAGTTCGTCGAGCTGCCGCTGCACCGCGGCTCTGGCGATCTCTGGGCGGCCGAGATCTCGCCCGAGTTCCACAACAACCACACAGTCGAGTTCTACGTCACCGCGTCGGACTACTCGGGTCACGTCGGGCAGCTCGGCCGCCGCGACGACCCGCTCAAGCTCAAGCGCAAGCGCAACTGGCTCGGTTTCTGATCCCGGCGCGGGCAGCGCTCACCCGCCCAGGTGCCTCGCCGCGACCGTTGCGATTTCCTCGGCGGTGGCCCGCGCGCTCGTCTCCTCGGCGGCCTCCACCATGATCCGCAGCAGCGGCTCCGTGCCGGAGAAGCGCACGAACACGCGCCCGGCGGCGGCGAGGCGGCGCTCGGCCGCCCGCACGGCCTCCGCCAGTTCCGGCACTTCAGCCAGCGGCCGGCGCGCGGCGACGCGCACGTTGAGCAGGACCTGGGGGAAACGCTCCAGGTTCGCCAGCTCCTCGAGCGTGACGCCGCTCCGGTTGGCGAGCGCGAGCAGGTGCGCCGCGGTGAGCAGGCCGTCGCCCGTGACCGCGAGGTGAGCGCAGATCACGTGCCCGGACTGCTCACCGCCGAGCGCCGCGCCCTCGCGTTGCATCGTCTCCCACACCTCGCGGTCCCCGACCGGGCAGCGCACCAACTCGATCGCCTCGCGCCGCAGCGCCGCCTCGAGGCCGAGGTTCGACATCACCGTCGCCACGACCTTCCCCCCCGGCAGGCGCCCTTCGGCGGCGAGCGCGCGGGCCCACAGCAAGAGGGCGTCGTCGCCGTCCAGGACTCGGCCCGAGCCGGTCACGAGGATGGCGCGGTCGGCGTCGCCGTCCAGCGCCACGCCCGCGTCCGCACCCCCGCGGCGCACCTCCGCCGCCAGCAACTCGGGGAAGAGGGCGCCGCAGCGGGCGTTGATGTTGCGGCCGTCGGGCTCGGCGTGGATCAGTGTCACCTCGGCGCCGAGGCCGGCGAAGAAGCCGCGGGCGACCGGCGACGCCGCCCCGTTGGCCGCGTCGACCACCAGGCGCGCGCCGGCGAGCGACCGGGCCGGCAGCGACGACTCGAGCAGTTCCAGGTAGCGCGCCCGCCAACCCGGCTCGGCGCGCGGCAGCGGCGCGGCCGGCGAGCCGCCTGCGATCGCCGCGAGGCGCTCCTCGAGACGCCGCTCCTCCTCGACCGGCCACTTCGTTCCGGAACCGGCCACCAGCTTGACTCCGTTGTCGGCGGCCGGGTTGTGCGAGGCGGAGATCACGACGCCGGCGCCGAAACGGCCGTCGTCGCGGACCAGGTGGGAGACCGCGGGCGTGGGGAGCACGCCGGCCCAATGCAGTTCGCCGCCGGCCGCCACGAACGCGCCTCCGACCCACTCTGCCAGCACCTCGGTCGAACCGCGGGTGTCGCCCGCCAACAGGACGACGAGCGGCCGGCCCTCCTCGTGCAGGTGCGCCGCGAGCGCCGCTCCGAGGCGCGTCAGAGTCATCCGGTCGAGCGGCGGTTCGAGCGCGACGCCGCGCATCCCGTCGGTGCCGAACAGGCGGCCGGTCATCGCCGCCTCCCGCTCCGGGCCTCCGGGTGGGCCGGCACGATCTCGACGATCACCCGCGCGGTCAACGGCTCGACGACCCGCATCAACGGGTTCGGCGAGCGCACCGCGACGACCGACTCGACGGCGCCGTCCGCGCCGTCCACGCTCACGGGATCGGTCGGCACGCCCAGCAGTCGCCTGAGCTGCAGGCGCGGCCCGTTGACCACCGCGCTCGCCGGGTCGACGCGCACGGCGCCGATCACCATGCCGGCGGCCGGTTCGCCCGTGACGCGGGGCCTGATCGGGACGCGCAGCCGGCCGATCCGCTCGAGGCGCAGCGGCACCTGCGCCGGCGACACCGCCAGCACCTCGACGCCGGGAGGCACGATCACGTTGCGCGTCTCGACCGGGAAGTCGTGCTCCCCCTCGCTGGCACCGCGCAGGTCGATGACGACCCCGACCTGCGACTGGTCGAGGGTGCGCAGGCGGGAGAGCGGGCCGCGCACCCGCAGCGAGAGGAACCTCGGCACCTCGGAGATGATCACGGTGTCGGCCGGCACGTTCACCAGCGTGAGGCTGGCGTCGAGCTGGCGCTCCGAGATCCGCTCCCTGCGGTCGAGCGCGTTGGCGTACCACACCAGGCACGCCAGCACGATCGCGAGCGCGAGGCTGACCGGCGAGCGCGGGAGCCACCTCACGCCCGCCTCCCCGAGCGCCCGAGCAGGAGCAGCTCCAGCAGCAGGTCGCGCAGCCCGCGCCGGTCGAGGTCGGCGTGCAGCCTCCCACCCTCGGCGACCGAGAGCGCGCCGCGCTCCTCGGAGACCACGACCGCGACCGCGTCGGTCTCCTCGGCGATGCCGAGCGCCGCGCGGTGCCGTGACCCGTAGGTCGTCGAGAGGTCGGCGCGCGCCGACAGCGGCAGGAAGCAGCCCGCGGCCACGAGCCGGTTGCCCTGCACCACGGCGGCCCCGTCGTGCAGCGGCGTGCCCGGGGTGAAGATGTTCACCAGCAGGTCGTACGAGAGCCGGGCGTCGATCGTGATCCCGGTCTCGACGAACGTGCGCAGCCCCTCGTCGCGTTCGATCACAATGAGGGCGCCGTACCGGCGCGCGACCAGCGTCTCGCAGGCGAGCACGATGTCGTTGATCAGCACCTGTCGGGGGGAGAGCGCCGCGGTCCAGCGCAGCAGCGGGGTCCGCCCGATGGCCGCGAGGATGCGGCGGATCTCCTGCTGGAACAGGATGATGATCACGAACGGCAGGTAGAACAGCATCTCGCGCAGCACCGCGGTGAGCGTGATGAGGTCGAAGAACTGGGCGGCGACGTAGGCCGCGGTCAGGATGAAGATCCCCCACAGCATCGAGACGGCCCGCGTGCCCTTGACCGCGGTCAGGAGCAGGTAGAAGAGGGTCGCCACCAGCGCGATGTCGATCAGGTCGCGGGTCCCCACCTCGAGGCTCGTGATCTCCCGCAACGCGTCGAACAGCGCGCTCACGCGGCCCCCTCGAGGGCGGCGAGCAGCGCGAGGAACTGCACCGTCGCCCGCACGTCGTGCGCCCGCACCACGACCCGGGGCAGCCGTGCCGTGCCGGCGATCGCCGCCAGCGAACCCGGAAGGCGCTCGAGCGGTGCGGCCTCGCCGGCGACCGCGGCGATGAACGACTTGCGCGAGGCGCCGACGACGACACCGTGGCCGAGCGCCGCCAGGTCGGGCAACGCGGCCAGCAGCCGCAGGTTCCCGCCGGCGTCCTTGCCGAACCCGATGCCGGGGTCGAGCAGGATCCTGTCCCCCGGGATCCCCGCCGCAGCCGCAGCGGCCGCCCGCCGGGCGAGCGTCTCGTGCACCTCGGCGACCACGTCGGCGTAGGCGGTGTCGTGCTGCATCGTGGCCGGCTCGCCGCGCATGTGCATGAGGACGATGCCGGCGCCGTGCGCCGCCACCACCGCGAACATGCGCGGGTCGCCGCCGGCGGTGACGTCGTTGACCAGGCTCGCCCCGGCCGCGAGCGCCGCGGCGGCGACCTCCGCCTTGGAGGTGTCGACGGACACCAGCGTGCCGGGCGCGCGGCGAGCGAGCTCCGCGACGACAGGCACGACGCGCGAGATCTCCTCCGACGCCGCCACCCTCGCCGCCCCGGGCCGCGTCGACTCGCCGCCGACGTCGAGGATGTCGGCGCCCTCGCCGGCGAGGGCGAGCGCATACGCGACGGCCGCGGCGGCCGTCGGCCGCCGCCCGCCGTCCGAGAACGAGTCCGGCGTGACGTTGACGATCCCCATCACGGCCGGCCGATTTCGGCGCCACAGATGCGCAAGCCCCTGCTCCAGCACAGCCCAACTGTACAGGAGACGGCGGGACGGTTCCAAGCGGAACCGGCGGGCGCTCCGCATTTGCTATCCTTCGCGGATGCTGAAACGGGGGGCACTCATGCGCTTTTGGGCGTTGGCGGTCACGGCCCTGGCGGCGACGGCGTCGCTCGGGGCGCAACAAGTTCCGGAACAGGCTCTCAAGGCGTTCGCGCGCGGGTACTCGAGCTACGAGCCCGCGAGCGTGTTCACCGTGACCCAGTCGATCCCGGGCACCACGGACGTGGGGGCGTACCTCGGGGTGCGCATCGAGCGCACGAGCATCACCCCCGGCGAGAAGGACGAGGTCGGCCTGCTCGTCGACCCCAAGACGAGGATGGTGGCGGCGGGCCTGCTCTTCCCCCTTCCGGCGGTCACCCCGCCGGTGACCTCGGCCACGCTCTCGCTGTTCGTCGAGCAACAGCTGACCAACGCGCTGACGACCTGGCTCAATACCAGGGTCAAGGTCCCGCTGCCGATGTCCCCGACGCGGCCCGGGGCGGTCGTGGCGTTCTCCGCCGAGGTCCAGACCGGGTACGGCATGGTCGACATGCCGTTTTCCGTCACCGCCGACGGCAAGTACTTGGTGATCGGCGAGACCTGGCCGCTCGACCGCGACCCGCGCGCCGTGCGCCGCGAGATCCTGGCGGCGAGCACGATCCAGTGGGACCCCGGGCACGAGAGCGCGCCGGTCAAGGTCGTGGAGTTCTCCGACTTCCAGTGCCCGGCGTGCAAGCGCGGCTGGGCCGAGATCAAACCGGTGCTGGCGAGCTTCGGCGACAAGCTCCGCCACGGACTCGTCAACTTCCCCCTGTTCGC
>JAKAFI010000155.1 GCA_021818005.1 Acidobacteriota bacterium
GGGCTCAACCGCTAGGCGCTCCCCGCCCCCGCCGTCGTCACGTTCGCGGGGTCTTCAGCCCGACGACGTCGCCGAGCTCCTGGCTCGGCCTCGGAGAGCCGGGTCGCCGGCCGTCACCGGAAGTACGGGCCGGCGCCTCACCAGGCGGCCCGCCATTGGAGATGGGGGGAGAAGAACTCCTCGAACATCCGGACCAGCATCCCCCGGTCGAGGTGCTGGGCGACACCGGCCGCGACGCGGCCGCCGTCGGCGGCGAGCCTGAGGCCATCGGCTCGCGGCCGCTCCACGGCCTCGTGCACGAACGCGGCCAGTCGGTCCGTCTCGGCGAAGATCCAGCGCGCCGCGCTCTCGCCCCCGATCAGCCCGGCGCTCGCCGCCGCTCCCACCGGCGCGCCGGGCATCGGCGGCTCGGTTCCGGCAAATAGCCAGCCGGCCCCGTACGGGTCGGAGGTCAGCCTGGCCGGATCGCTGCGCAGGCGGACGTTGGGCGACACGCCTGCCAGCGCGACCGGGAAGACCAGGTGCATGTCGAGGCCGTTGACGGTCAGCACGGCGTGAGCCTGGTCGCACCCCGGCCCTTGGGCCGCGAAGCCGATCGCATCGACCCTCCCCGCGGCTCTCGCGAAGAAGCCGTCGACCCCCACATGGCAGCGACCGTCTTCGGCGACGTCGAGCCACATGTGGTTCGGGGCGTACCACAGGTGCCTGGGGACGGGGATCCCATCCACCACGATCGCCCCGCCGTTCGCGCCGGCCGCCGGGACCGGCGCCGGGTCGCGGGGCGAACGCCCGCCGCCGGGGCTGGCCGCCAGGTACGATTCGCAGTAGTGATACCCGGTCGAGTTACAGCACGACGTCGCCGCGTCGTTCGCCGGCACGTACGTGCGGATCGACTCGGCGGCGCAGTACTGGACCGCCGCATCCTCGAGGAACGGGCAGCGCGCCGCGATCGGTTCCCGCGCGAGCCTGGCCGCCGCCGCCGGGCACTCCACGTACCCAGCGGACGAGCACCGCTCGTGAACGGCGTCGCGCGCGCTGGCGACGATCATCTTGCGCACCGCCGCAACCCTGCAGTAGCTCACGCGCGCGTCGCGGAGAAATGGGCACCTCACCGCCGCCTCCCGCCGTCCCGGTCGGCCCGTGGGCCGCTCGCCGGCCGTCACGACACCTTCGTCCTGTCCTTCACCTTCCGGCCGCCGTCGGCCATCGTCAGCCCGAGGCCCGGGGTCGCGAACGCGTGATCGTCGGGCTCGGGCGCGAGCCCCCAGCGCCGGCGCAGCCGGGCCAGCACGGCGACGACCGCGCCCCAGCCGACGGCCACGAAGCAGAGCAGCGTGACGGCGGCCAGGGCGATGTTGGTCACCGTGAGCCAGAACGTCGTGGGATCCCCAAGGTCCATGTCCACCATGGCCCACCTCCATCCCCACCCCACCAAGAGCAAGACCCGTGCCGCCGCTCGCACGATCGCCATCACGTTGGCGCCGATGGAGATCCGCTCTCGGCCACGGGCGCGGCCGGCGTCGCCGCTGTGGGAATTCCCGACACGATGTAGGAATGACCAACACGGCGACCGGCGGCGACCGGCGGCCCGGCACCGCCGCCGTTTTCTTGTTACCCTGACACGAGGAGGGTTCATGGCCGACCGCGTGTTCGTGCAGGGGCTCGAACTCTACTGCGTCATCGGGCTGCAACCGTGGGAACGGCAGGTGATGCAGAAGGTCCGGCTCGACCTCGCGATGGAGACCGACACGAGGCCCGCGGGCGCGGCCGACGACCCCTCCCGCGCGCTCGACTACAAGGCCGTCTCCAAGCGCGTCCAGCAGCTCGTCGAGGGCTCGTCGTTCCAGCTCGTCGAGGCGCTGGCCGAGCGCATCGCCGCGACGGTCCTCACCGAGTTCCCGGCCGCCGCCGCCGTGTTCGTCCGGGTCGCCAAGCCGGGTGCGGTGCGCTTCTCCGAGGCCGTGGGGGTCGAGATCGAGCGCCGCCGGGAGCCCGTGCCCTGATGCGCGCCTTCATCTCCCTGGGCTCCAACATCGAGCCCCGCCGCCACCTCGCCCTCGCCGTCGCCGAGCTGCGGCGGCGGCTCGCCGTGGTGGCGGTGTCCCCGGTTTACCGCACGGCGCCGGTCGGCGACGACGACCAGCCGGACTTCTGGAACCTCGCCGCCGAGCTCGCGACCGAGGAGGCCCCGCTCGCGCTGCACCGCGAGCTGCGGGCGATCGAGACCGCGCTCGGCCGCCGCCGCGACCCGGCGCGGCGGTGCGGCCCCCGCTCCGTGGACATCGACCTCGTCCTCGTCGCCGGTCTCGCCGGCCGGTTCGGCGAGCTCGAGCTCCCTTCGCCGCTGGTCGAGCGCGAGGCGTTCGTCGCGGTCCCGCTCGCCGCCATCGCCCCAGAGCTACGTCACCCGACCACCGGGGTCACGCTGGCGGTGCTCGCGCGCGCGGCCGTGGCGCGCGCCGCCAGGCCTCCGGAACTCATGCCGGTGGAGCTGACCGCATGAGCGCGCCGGCCCGGGTCGTGCTCGTGACCGGAGGCGCCGTCCGCGTCGGACGCGCGATCGTCACCGAGTTCGCCGGGGCGGGGTGGTCGGTGGCGTTCACCTACCGCTCGTCGGCTGCCGCGGCCCACGCACTGGAAGCGGAGCTCGGCGGGAGCGGCACCCAGGTGCTCGCGATCGCGGCCGATCTCGACGACCGGGCCGCGCGCGCGCTCGTGGCCGCGCGGGTGGTGCGCGAGCTGGGAGGGTTGGACGCCCTCGTCAACAGCGCCGGGGTGTTCCCCCGCACGCCGTTCGCCGAGCTCACGCCGGAGCGGTTTACCGAGGTCATGCGCACCAACACCGAGGCGCCGCTGTTTCTGACCCAGGCGTGCGCCGCGGCGCTGCGCGCCCGCCGCGGCGCCGTGGTCAACGTGGCCGACATCTACGGGACGTTCCCCCTGCGCGACCACCTCGCCTACACCGTCTCGAAGGCCGCGCTGATCGCCGCCACCCGCGCCCTCGCCGTCGAGCTCGCCCCCGACGTCCGCGTCAACGCCGTGGCGCCCGGGATCGCCATCTTCCGCGAGGGGACCGACCAGGCGGCGCGCGAGCGCCTGCTCGCAAGGACGCTGCTGCGCCGCGAAGGCGGCGCCGGGGAGATCGCCCGTACCGTCCGTTTCCTCGTCGAGGGGACCGAGACCGTCACCGGACAGGTCTTGACCGTGGACGGCGGCCGGACGGTGGCGCTGTAGAGGCGGTAAAAGGGGAAAAGGGCAAAGGGGAGAGGGAAGACACGGTTTCTGGTGTCTCGTGTCTGGTCGCACGGCGCCGCATCCGTTCAGCCGACGAGCGGCGATTCGACCGCCGGCGTGCGTGGCGCCAGCAGCCAGTACGGGGCCAGCGCCAGCAGCGTGCCCAGCGCCCGTCGGGCCGAGACGGTGCCCGCGATCATCCCGGCGAACAGGCGCGTGACCCTCGCGTTCCTAACCGCGAGCCGGAACCCGGCGCGCGGGGCCAGGTAGAGCAGCCGCGCCGCCACCCGCCCGGCGGCCAGGTCGGCGCGCATCGGACGCAACATCCGGTCGTAGGCGGCGAGCGGCGCGCCGCCTCCCAGGTGGTCGAGGATCGCCGACGCCGCGAGGCGGCCGCTGCGCACCGCAGCGTAGATCCCCTCTCCGAAGAGGGCGTCGGCGAGGCCCGCCGCGTCGCCGACGAGGACGACGCCGTCCCGCGCCAGCGAGCGCGCCACCGGCCGCACCGGGATCATCCTCGCCTTGACGGTCAGCCGCTCGTGCCCACGGAGGATCCGGTAGCGCGCGATGAACGCGTCGAGCGCCCCGCGCAGGTCGAGGTTGTCGCGCCGCTTGCGGAAGCGGTACAGGCCGACGTTGAGGTGGTCGGCCTTGGGGAAGATCCAGCCGTACCCCCCCGGGACCACACCGAGGTCGAAGACGCAGCGAGAACCGGCGAGGTCGAGCACCCCCGCCGCGGGCCAGAGCAGCGCCTCGATCGCCGGGACGGCCCGGACGTCCGCGTCCGGCACGAGCTGGGCGCGCACCCGGCTGGCGGCGCCGTCGGCCCCCACCACGACGCGGGTCGTGATCGGGCCGCCATCGGTGGTGACCCGCACGAGGGCGCCAGCGCGCTCGTAGCGCACGAACGCCCGACCTTGCCGAAGCTCGGCGCCTGCGGACACCGCCTGCTCCGCCATGTACGCGTCGAGCGCCGAGCGTCGCGCCATCCCCCCGAGCCCGTCCAGCGTGCACGGCACCGGCTCGGCGCCGCCGCACGCGATCAGCGCCGTGCTCACCTCGCGCTCGAGCACCGGGGCGAGAGGAAACGGAACCTCATGCAGCGTCTTCGCCGACAGGCCGCCACCGCACACCTTGTCGCGCGGCATCGTCTCGCGCTCGAGTATCAGGACCCGTGCTCCGCCGGCGGCGAGGTGGTACGCGGCCGTGTTCCCGGCCGGCCCACAGCCAACCACGACGGCGTCGAACTCGGGCGTCACACGGAGATGATACCGCGTCGCGAGTAGGTCTCGTTCGCACCCGCCGCACCGCTGGCCCTCACCGGCCCGAACCGGTATGATCCGCCGGTGATCCTGATCGTCAACCCGGCGGCCGCGGGCGGCCGCCTCGGGCGGCACTGGCCGGCGTTGCAGCGCCGCCTCCGGGCGGCGGGTTTCGACCCTCCGGCCGTCTTCACGAACGCGCCCGGTCACGCCACCGTCCTCGCCGCGGACGCGGTCCGGCGCGGTGAAACGGTCGTCGTGGCGGCCGGGGGCGACGGTACGATCTGCGAGGTCGTGCAGGGGCTCCACGACGCCGGCGGCGCCACCCTCGGCATCCTTCCGCTCGGCACCGGCAACGACGCCGCCAGGACGCTCGGGCTGCCGTTGCGCCTCGAGCCCGCGGCGCAGGCGATCGCGGACGGCCGCACGCGCGCGGTCGACCTGATCCTCGCCGGCGACCGCGTGGTCCTCAACGCGATCGGGATCGGCCTGCTCGGCGCGATCAACGTGAACGCCGCGTCGATCAAGCTCGTGCGCGGCATCGCCGCGTACCTTGGCGCCGCCGCCGGGACCCTCTTCCGCTACCGTTGCCCCGAGATCTCCCTGTCCGACGGCTCGTTCTCCTACCGCGGCGCGATGACGATCCTCGCGGTCCACAACGGCGTGACGACCGGCGGGGGGTTCCCCCTGACGCCGGCCGCACTCCCCGACGACGGGCTGCTCGACGCGTGTCTGGTCGGCGGCACGAGCGTGCCGCTGCGCCTCGTCCGCCTGATCGACGGCGTCCGCGGCACCCTGATCGACAAGCCCGGCTCGCACGGGGTTCGTTTCTCCCGCCTCGAGCTCGAAACCGCCGTGCGGCTGCCCTGCCATTTCGACGGCAACCCGGTATGGATCGAGCCGCCGGGGATGGTGTTCTCGGTGCTCCCCGCGGCGCAGCGCGTCACTGCCGGGGCGCCACCTGACCGCGCGTCCGCCGGCCCCGGTCAGTCGAGGAGCTTGACGTAGCGCAGCGTCTCCGCGCGGTAGCCGAGGTGTTCGTACACCTCGCGAGCGCGCCGGTTCCCCGCGAACACGGTCAGCGTCAGTCGGCGGAAGCCGGCGCCCCGCGCCCACGCCTCGGCGGCACCCATCAGGGCGCTGCCGACGCCGCGGCCGTCGGCCCCCGCCGCGACGACGACGATGCCGACGTGGCCGTGCTCCTCCCCCGTAAAGTAGTCGCGAACCCGTTCCAGGTAGACGAAGCCGGCCCTCTCCCCGCTCCCACTCTCGGCCACGAGCATCACCGCTCCGGGCGGCGCCGCGGTGAAGAACGCCTCCACCGTCCTCGCCTCACCCGCGGCCAGCTCGGCCGGCGGGCGCCACGGCGGCGGCCCGAACTCCGCCAGGCGGGGCAAGGCGGCGAGGACGAACGCGCGGTCGTCGGCCCGCGCCGGCCGAATCGCGAGATCGGTCTCGGTTGCGTCCACGCGCTACCGTAGCAAGAACGCCGGCCGGATGTCACGGCCCGCCGCCCGCGCCGTGAGCCAATAGAAAAAGGGGCGGCCGACCTCTCCGCCCCTCTGACCACGAACCACTGACCACTGACCACTGACCACGGACCACGGACCACGTCTTTTTACTTGACCACCTTGCGCACCATCGCCTCGATGACGCCCGGCTCGATCTCCTCGAGCTCGTACGTCACCTCGGCGATCGCTTTGTTCGTCTTGAGGATGCGGGTCAGATCGATCGGGGTCCCCTCGACGACGACATCGCACGGCGTGGCGTTGATCGTCGCTTCGAGGTCGGCGATCTGCTGCCCCGAGTAGCCCATCGCGGGCAGGATCGCCCCCGAGTTGGGGTACTTCTGGTATGTCGCCGCGATCGTCCCGACCGCGTACGGCTTGGCGTCCACGATCTCCGAGGCGCCCGCGCTCTTGGCGGCAAACCACCCCGCGCCGTAGGTCATCCCGCCGTGCGTGAGCGTCGGCCCGTCCTCGACCACGAGCGCGCGCTTGCCCTTGATCAGCTCCGGCTTGTCGACGGTGATCTTCGAGGCACACTTGATCGTGCGCGCCTTGGGGTTGGACCTCTTGCAGTTCTCCAGCACCTCTTCGACCTTGACGGGGTCCGCCGTCTGCACCTTGTTGATGATCAGCAGGTCGGCCATCAGGAAGTTGGACTCGCCCGGGTAGTACGTCAGCTCGTGCCCGGGGCGGTGCGGGTCCACCAGGGTGATGTGGAGGTCGGGCTTGTAGAACGGCGTGTCGTTGTTGCCGCCGTCCCACAGGATCACGTCGGCTTCCTTCTCCGCCTCGCGCAGGATCATCTCGTAATCCACGCCGGCGTAGACGACGAAGCCGTTGTCGATGTGCGGCTCGTACTCCTCGCGCTCCTCGATCGTGCACTTGTGCGTGTCGAGGTCGGCGTACGTCTCGAACCGCTGGCACGCCTGCCTGGCGAGGTCGCCGTACGGCATCGGGTGGCGGATCGCCACCACCCGCTTCCCCATCGCCTTGAGGATGCGCGACACGTAGCGGGTGGTCTGCGACTTCCCGACCCCGGTGCGGACGGCGCAGATCGCGATGACGGGCTTGGTCGAGGCGATCATCGTGCGCTGCACCGAACAGACGCCGAAGTTGGCGCCCCAGGCGATGACGTGGCTGCCCTTGTCCATCACGTACTGGTGCGGCACGTCGGAGTAGGAGAACCAGACGTCGTCGACCGCCTTCTCCCTGACCAGCTTCTCGAGGTCGCTCTCCGGGAAGATCGGAATCCCCTTCGGGTACAGCTTGCCCGCCAGCGACGGCGGGTACACCCGGCCCTCGATGTCGGGGATCTGCGTGGCGGTGAACGCCACCACCTCGACCTCCGGGTTGTCCCTGAACAGGCAGTTGAAGTTGTGGAAGTCCCGTCCCGCGGCTCCCATGATCACGACCCTGCGCTTCGCCATATCCACCTCCTGTAGGTGCCGGCGTCTCCCGAACGCCGGGGCTCGGCATGGCGTACCGAGCAGCT
>JAKAFI010000156.1 GCA_021818005.1 Acidobacteriota bacterium
CCGGGGAGGGCGTCGCGACGCGCGAGCGCTTCGCCGCCGGTCGGCCGTACATCGTGCAGCTCGGCACGCTGGAGCCGCGCAAGGGGATCGCCACGCTCCTCGCGGCGCACGCCCGTCTCCTCGAGCGGCGGCCCGACGCTCCCAACCTGGTGCTCGCTGGCGGGAGCGGGTGGGGTGGCCGCTGGCTCGACGCCGCGCTCGCGGCCCACCCGCACCCGGAGCGCGTTCACCGGCCGGGGTACGTGAGCCGGGAGGACGCGCGCGAGCTGCTGCGGCACGCCGAGGTGGCCACGCTCGTGTCGGAGGAGGAGGGGTTCGGCCTGCCGCTGGCCGAGGCGCTGGCGTGCGGCGCCGCGTGCGTCGCCTCCGACGACCCAGCGCTGGTGGAGGTGGCGGACGGCGCCGCGTGCCACGTCGCCCGCGGCAACGCGGAGGCGCTGGCCACCGCGCTGGCGGCCTGCCTCGAGCCCGGAACGAGAGATGCGCTGCGGGCCGCGGCGCGCACCCGCGGCACCCGGCTCACGTGGGAGGGTCCGGTGACGGCCTGGCGCGAGCTGCTGCGCGCGGTCGCGGGTGGGCGGGCCCGCGAGGGCCAGCTTAGAATGCCAGGCGATGCAGCGGCTCGGCGTTGACGCCCGCAAGCTCGCCGATTTTGGGATCGGCACCTACCTGCAGGGACTGCTCGGCGAGCTGGCGCGGATCGACCCTCCCGGAGGGATGGTCGTGTTCGTCGGCGGCGCGGAGCGACACCTCCTCCCGGAGCTGCCCGAGAGCTGGCGCCTCGTCGAGGTGGACGCGCCCGGGTACTCGGTCTCGGAGCAGGCCGCCGTGCTGGCCGCTGCGCTCCGCGCTCGGGTGCGGGTGCTGCACGTGCCGCACTACGTGCTGCCGTGGCTGCTGCCGCGGCGGATGGTGGTCACCGTTCACGACATCATCCACGTGCTCTTCCCCGAGTTCCTCCCCAGCTCGCTGGGCTTCGCCTACGCGCGCCTCTCGATCCGCGCGGCGGTGCGGCGGGCGCGCCGGGTCGTGACCGTTTCGCGGACCACCGCCGACGACCTCATGCGCCTGTTCGGCGCCGAGGAGGGGCGCATCGAGGTGATCCCGCACGGCGTCCACGCCGAGTTCCTTTCGCCCGGCGACCCGGAGCGCGACGAGGCGCTGCGGCGCCGGCTCGGGGTCACCCCGCCGTACCTGCTTCACGTCGGCAACCACAAGCCGCACAAGAACGCCGAGGGGCTGCTCAAGGCGTACCAACTCCTCCACCAGCGCGGGCGCGTCGCGGTGCCGCCGCTGGTGATGGCGGGCGGGTTCCCGCGCGACGGCGAGCTCGCGGCCCGTGCGACCGCGATGGGCGTCGGGGACCGCGTCCGCTGCCTCGGGCGGGTCGAGCGCCCGGAGCTCGGGGCGCTGTTCCGCGGCGCCTCGGTGTTCGTCTACCCCACGCTCTACGAGGGGTTCGGCCTGCCCGTGCTGGAGGCGATGGCGTGCGGCGTCCCCGTGGTGGCGGGCGACGTCGCGGCCGTGCGCGAAGTCGCCGGGGACGCCGTGGTCCGGGTCAACCCGCGCGACGTCGTGGAGCTTGCCGCGGCCGTGCGGCGGGTGCTCGAACAGGGCGAGTTGAGGAACGACCTGCGCGCGCGCGGTCGCGCGAGGGCGCAGGGGTTCGGGTGGCGGCGCGCGGCGGAGGCGACGCTGGCGGTGTACCGTTCGGTGTGGGAGGGGGCGTGATGCGGGTGGCGCTGGTCCACGATTGGCTCACCGGGATGCGCGGCGGCGAGGCGGTGCTGGCGGAGATCGCGAGCTTCTTCCCCGGGGCCCCGATCTACACCCTGTTTCACCGCGAGGGCGCGGTGGCGGGCGAGCTGACTGCGCACCCGATCCACACCTCCGGGTTGCAGCGCCTGTCGTTCGGCGGGCGGATGTACCGCCCGCTGCTGCCGTGGATGCCGCAGGCGGCGGCCGGCTTTCCGCTCGAGGGGTACGACCTGATCGTCTCCTCGAGCCACTGCGTGGCCAAGGGCGTGATCCCTCCGCCGGGCGCCGTCCACGTCTGCTACTGCCACACGCCGATGCGCTACCTGTGGGACCAGCGAGAGGACTATGTGCGGCGCTTCGCCGCTCCGCTGCGCCCGCTGCTGCGGCGCGAGCTCGAGCGCCTGCGCACCTGGGACGTGGTCTCCTCCGCCCGCGTCGACCACTTCGTTGCCAACTCGCACCTCATCGCGCGCCGCATCGAGCGCTACTGGCGACGCGAGGCCGAGGTGATCCCGCCGCCTGTGGACGTCGAGTTCTTCACCCCCGGCGGCGAGCGCCATCCCCACCTCCTGATGGTCGCCGCGCTGGTTCCGTACAAGAGGGTGGAGGTCGGCATCGCGGTCGCCAAGGAACTCGGGTTGCCGTTGCGCGTCATCGGCGAGGGGCCGATGCGCCGGTCGCTCGCCTGGCAGGCGGGACCGGGCGTGGAGTTCCTCGGTCGTGTCAGCCGCGAGCGGCTGCGCGACGAGTACCGCTCGGCGGCGTTGCTCCTGGTGCCCAACGTCGAAGACTTTGGCATGGTGACGGTCGAGGCGCTCGCCTGCGGCACGCCGGTCGTGGGCCTCGCCGGGAGCGGCACCGCCGACGTCGTCGTCAGCGGCGAGCACGGCCGGCTCACCGCGGAGGGCACCGTCGCGGCGCTGGCCGCGGCGTGCCGGGAGGTGCTGGCGCAATGCTTCGCCGCCGACACGTTGCGCGCCCGTGCCGAGAGCTTCTCCCGCCAGCGCTTCCGCCGCCGCTTCACGTACCTGCTGGAGCGCGTTCTGCCGGCGCGCCAGGAGCCATGATCGGCGAGAAGGCGCGCATCAACCGCACCGGCCTGGTGGCGGTGGACCTGACGGCGACCTACCTGGCGCTGTTCCTCGCCTTTCACCTGCGCTTCGACCTCGCGATCTTCCCGGTGACCAAGGGTGTGCCCCCGTTTGCGCCGTACGTGGCGCTTTTCCCGATCATCACCCTGATCTGGCCGGTGGTGTTCTACTTCCGCGGCCTGCTCCAGGGCACGCCGCAGCGCTCGCGGGTCGAGGAGGCGTTCGGCGTCACGATCGCGGTCGCGCTCGCGCTCCTGGTGCTCAACGCCGGCCTCGCCTTCTACCGCGACTTCACCTACTCACGCCTCCTGCTCGCCGTCTTCGCTGTGCTCGACGTGGCGTTCGTGGTTGTCGGGCGCCTCGCCTTCTGGAGCGCGATGGCGCGCGTGTGGTCGTCGCCGCGCCACCGCCGCCGCGCCCTGATCGCCGGCGCCGGCGAGCTCGGGCGCACGGTGGCCGAGAAGCTCGCTGGGCACCGCGAGCTCGGGCTCGACCTCGTCGGTTTCCTCGACGACGACCCGGGCAAGGCGAACGCGCGCTTCTCGGGTGCCCCCGTGTTGGGGTCGCTCGACGATCTCGAGGAGGTGGTGAAGGCGCAGCGCGTGGACCAGCTCTACGTCGCCCTCCCGATCGGTGCGCAGCACAAGGCGATGCGCCTGCTCAAGCGGGCCGAGCCGCTGCTCCTCGCCGTGCGCGTCGTGCCCGACCTGTTGCAGTACTACACGCTGCGCGCCGGCGTCGAGGACCTCGACGGCCTCCCGGTGATCAACCTCTCCCAGATCCCGCTCGCCGGCTGGAACACGCTGGTCAAGCGCGTGGTCGATCTCGTCCTCGCCTCGCTCGCGCTCGTCGTGCTGGCGCCGCTGCTCGCGGTGATCGCGCTTCTGGTGGCGATCGAGGGCGGCGGGGCGGTGCTCTACCGCCAGCTGCGCATGGGCCTCGACGGCCGCCCGTTCCGCATCGTCAAGTTCCGCACGATGGTGGCGGATGCGGAGGCCGAGACCGGGCCGCGCTTCGCGGTGCCCAACGACCCGCGCACGACCAGGGTCGGGGCGTGGCTGCGCCGCTTCTCGCTCGATGAGTTGCCCCAGCTCGTCAACGTGGTCCGCGGCGAGATGTCACTCGTGGGGCCGCGCCCCGAGCGGCCCGAGTTCGTCGCGCGCTTCCGCGAGCGCTACCCGGAGTACATGGCGCGCCACCGCGTGCGCGCCGGCATCACGGGCTGGGCGCAGGTCCACGACCTGCGCGGCCAGAGTTCGATCCGCAAGCGGATCGCGTACGACCTGTACTACATCGACAACTGGACGCTGGCGCTCGACTTCAAGATCCTGTGGCTGACGGTGGCGAGGTTCTGGCGCCACCGCCACGCCTATTAGCGCCGCCGATCCCGGGCCTCCATCCTGGCGGGGGGCCCGCGGCCGCTCCGTCCGCCCACCCGGCCGCTCTCGCCCCCCGAGCCCCCCGCTCGTCGCGGCAAAGCCGCGGCTCGCCTGACGTTGGGCTGCGGCGGTTCGGATCCTCACGTGCCTTCCAGGCACGCTCCGGTCCGACCGCCTTGCCCTCCTAGCAGCTGGCCCAATCTCGGCGGCGCGGCTACACGCCCCAAGTAGCGAGAGCCTGCCTTCGGTGCGGTGTTCATCCTTGAGGGAACTTGGATGCCGCGCGGCCTGCGGCCGGCGCGGCCGGGTCGGACCACGGACCACGGACCACGGGCCACGGACCACGTCCTTCCGGGCCCCTAGCCCCGAGCCCCGAGCCCCGAGCCCCGAGCCCCGAGTATCATCCTGGACCCGGGGGTGCCACGTGAGCGACGCGCCGGTGGTGTGGACGGACGCCTACAGGGTGCGGGCGTACGAGGTGGGGGGCGACGGCCGGGCGACGCTGCCGTCGGTGTGCAACTGGTTGCAGGAGACCGCGGGCAACCATGCGACCGCGCTCGGGTGGGCCGTCGATGCGCTGCAGGCGCAGGGGCGCACCTGGGTCCTCTCCCGGTTTCACCTGCGTCTCGACGAGCGGCCGCGCTGGCGCGACGAGGTGCGGGTCACGACGTGGCCGGCCGGCGTGCAGCGGCTGTTCGCGCTGCGCGAGTTCACCCTGGCCGACGGCGAGGGGCGGCGTATCGGCATCGCCACCACCGGCTGGCTGCTGCTCGACCTGGCGACGCGCCGGCCGGTGCGGTCGCTCGCGGAGGTCGAGGCGATCGCCCGGCGCGCCCCCGGGAGGGTGCTCGACGACCCGTTCGAAAAGCTGCCGGAGGCCGGCCCGGACGCCGAGACGGCGCTCGAGGTGCGGTTCGCCGATCTCGACATGAACCACCACGCCAACAACGTCAGCGTGATCACGTGGGCGCTCGAGGCGCTGCCGGCGGAGGTCGCCCTCGGCGCCGGCGGCGTCGAGCTCGAAGTGGACTTTCGCGCCGAGGCGCGGCATGGCGAGACGATCCTCGCGCGGGCGCGCCGCGACGACGCCGCCCCGGTTACGTTCCACCACGCGTTGGTCCGTGCCGGCGACGGCCGCGAGATCGCCCGCGCCCGCTCGGTCTGGGCCGTCGGCCGCACCTAACCGTCGTCGCCGCCATCGCGGTGGAGGAGCGCCCGCTCGACCGGGTCGAGCCGGTCCCAGCCCTGCGCCAGCCAGCTCACGCCGGCGAGGAACGCGTCGGCGCGCTCGGTGTCGGGGCAGACGCGCCGCAACAGCGCGTGGAACGCGGCCGAGTGCGCGAGGTGGAACGCGTGCGCGAGTTCGTGCGCCACGACCGCCTCGAGCACCCAGCGCGGCATCTGGCGCAGGACCGCGTTGAGTCGGATCGTCCGGCTCGCCGGCGAGTAGCTCCCCCAGCGGCTGCGCTGCGTCGTGACGAACGCCACGGCGCCCACCTCGGGCGGCTGCGGGAAACGGGCGGCGACGCGGCGCGCCAGCGCCAGCGCGTCCTCCTCGCGGTTGACCTGCCGCGCGCGCGCCCGGCGCAGCAGCGTGCGCGCCAGCTCGGGGACGGCGGCGTCGATCTCGGCCCGGCTCGCATAATAGGGGACGCTCAGCCGGATCGTCGCGCCGCGCAGGCGCGCGTTGAGGTTCTTGACGCGCTTGCGCTCGACGACGACCGTGAGCGCCACGCCGTCGACGGTAACCGTGCGCGGCTCATCCATCCGGGCATTCTAGCGGCGCGGCTCGCCCGCGACAGGCGGGCCTACCCGGCCGGGGCCGCGCCGGCGCGGCAGGCGGCGCACGGGCAGGCGGCGCGCAGCTCGGCGAGCGTGTAGATGCCGTAGCCGTGGCCGTCGCCCCAGGTGACCTGCAGGCCGTAGTTGCCGACCAGCGCGGCGGCGACGGGCACGAACGCCTCGGGCCGGAGTTGCTTGACGACCGGGAGCGTCGCGCGGCCGAACAGATGCCCCTCGCCTTTGCACTCGGCGCACGTGCAGGCCCGGCGCAGCGGCTCGCCGGGGAAGTACGACTCGTGGCCGTCCGCCCAGACCACGACCACGTCGCCGCCGACGACCATCAGGTCCCGTACCCTCGTGGCGTCACTCGAAGACATCGCGGCCCTCCACCATCCCGGCAAAGTCCTGCAGCAGGCGGTTCAATTCCACGAGCAGCGCCTGGGCGCTCGGATACCGGGCGGCCGGGTCCTTCTCGCACAACCTCTGCACCAGGGCCCAAACGGGCGTGGGCACCGGGTGGGGCAGCGCCTCGCGGGCGGGCAGCGGTTGGCGCAGGTGCATCTCGAGCACCCGGTACGGCGAGTCGGCGGTGAACGGCACCGCGCCCTCGAGCATCTCGTACACGATGATGCCGAGCGCGTACAGGTCCACCCGATGGTCGACGGCCTTGGGGTCGACCATCTCCGGCGCGGCGTACGCCGGCGTCCCGAGGAAGATGTTGGAGGTCGTCAGTCCCGGGCGGTCGGCCAGGCGGGCGATCCCGAAGTCCATCACCTTGATCGTCCCGTCGGGGAGAAGCATGACGTTCTCGGGTTTGAGGTCGCGGTGGACCACGCCCTTCGCGTGTGCGTAGTCGAGCGCCTCGGCGATGTCGCGCGTGATCTCGAGCGCGCGGCGCAGCGGCAGCGGCGCGTTCTCCCGCAGCTCTTGCTTGAGCGTGCGCCCCCCGAGCAGTTCCATCGCCAGGAACGGCCGCCCCTTCTCCGCACCGGCGCCGAGGATGCGCACGATGCGGGGGTGGTGCAGTTGCTCGCCGAGCTGGCCCTCGCGCACGAAACGCGCGGCGAAGCTCTCGTCGGCCAGGCACCCGTCGTGCGGCACCTTGACCGCGACTGGCTGGCCGTCACTGCGCCGCTCGGCGCGATACGTCGTCGCCATTCCTCCGCGTCCGAGCACGCTCTGCAGCCGATAGCCGCCCATCGTCGCGCCGCTCTCGACCATCGTGGCGGCGTCTTCCACCCTTGCAACCGGAGCCGGGGCGGTGTGGATCGCCGGCATCGCCCGCCGCCGGCGGGCGCGGCGCCGGAGGAGCACGAACGCGACCACGGCGGTGATCACCGCCAGGAGCAGGAGGCCAGCCCCCAACTTGCGCG
>JAKAFI010000157.1 GCA_021818005.1 Acidobacteriota bacterium
GACAGGCACCTGGCGTTGCGGATCACGAACCTCGCGATCGGGTCGAACGCGTGCCCGGGACGGGCGAAGGCGGTCAACCGGTTCGTCTTCCAGCTGCTGCACCCGACCAAGTTCGACGACAACCCCGCGGCCTCGTTCGCGGTGGGCCCTGCCGAGGGACCGGTTGCCGCCGAGGAGCTGGATGCCGTTCTCCCCGACGGGCTCGTGTTCAAGGGGCAGCTGTTCCGCCAGGCGTTCGCGGAGCCGGTGCGGATCCGCATCCACCACTTCCAGGACGTGACCAGCGACTGGCTGCAGGCCGCCATCGGGAAGGTGTTCGGCGCCGTGCTCGAGACGCTGCTCGGCCGCATGCGGTTGGCGACGATCAGCCTCGCCGACCTCATCGATCCGGTCAGCTCGCTGCAGCTCGGCCAGGAGACGTACTCGCAGAAGCTCGGCTACGTCGAGCTGGTCATCGACCCCAACGACGCCAAGCCGGGCGTCGTCCAGGCCGTGCGCGCCGAGCTGGTCGCGCCGGAGGACGTTTTCGCGTTCGCGCCGCTCGGCCCGGACGGCCGGCCGCAGCGCGTCTGCGTCGTCGAGCAGGGGAACGTCACCGCGACGATCGAGCTCGACGTCGTCCTCGCCTGACGGCGTCTTCCCCGGCGCCCTACTGCACCAGCATCGGGATCGTCGTCGGGTCGGTCGAGGCCCCGTCGATGACCGAGGCCGACCCGAGGATCTCCGCGCCTCCCGTCAGCACCTGGACGACCGCGAACCCGGTCTGGCCGGCCGGGAGCGGTTGCACGAGCTGGACCCAACGGTAGGCGGGGACGGTCGTGGTGACGGAGGTGATCGGCGAGCCGCCGTCGGTGTAGAAGCTGACGGTGACGCCGGTCGAGGTCGCGCTCGCGTTGACGAACTCCAGGTTGGTGCGGTACGTCCCGTCGCTGCGCAGCCCGGCGAAGAAGCCGGTTCCGGAGACGCCGAGCGCCTGGCTCACCTCGTAGCCCAGGTACGACTGCCCGAACGTCTTGACCGTCCCCCCGCTCGTCACCTGCGAGTAGGTGCGCGAGAGCGCTTGCACCGGCCCCGTGCTCTCGACCACGATCATCCCCTTGTCGGTCTGACCGAGGGCGAACAGCGAGGTGAGGACGTCGCGCCAGGTGTCCTGCTGGCGGGCGCCGAGGGTGACCGTGACCGGCGCCGGGAACGTGCTCACCCCGTAAAACGAGAGCCGCAGGTTCGCGGCGGTGGTGCTCGAGGGGTTGAGGACCGAGACGTCGGAGTACCAGTACGCGGGCGCCACGCCGGGGAGGTGGGCGATCCCGGAGAGGTAGTAGACGTGGGGGTACGTCGTGGTGCACTGCGGCGTGTAGGGGAGGGCGACGGTCGCGGACCACGGCGACGTGGTGTTACAAAGGTTGCTCGCGGCGACGCGGAAGTAGAACGTGCCGGAGAGCGTCTGGGTCGAAGAGAAGGTGTAGTTGGCCGTCGTCGTGGTGGTGGAGGTCGGGTTGGCGAAGCCGGCATCGCTGCTGGTCTGGACCGTGTAGCCGGTGGCGCCCGACACGGCCGACCAGCTCAGGATCACCTGCTGCCCCGAGCACGAGGAGGTGCTGTTCGCAACGACGTTGGCCGGGGCGGCGGGCGTCGTGCAGGTGAGGGCCGCGACCGCCAGGTCCGCCTGCACCGCGTTGCGCGTGATCTGGTTGCGCGGATCGGTGATGGAGATCCCGGTGTTGCGAATGGCGAGCTTGGCGGTGGCGGCCGTCGTCGCCGGTGACGCCTGCGCGAGCAGCGCCACCATGCCCGCCACGTACGGAGCGGACGCCGAGGTGCCGAAGAACCCCCTGCTGTCGTAGCCGCCGCCCATCGTCGGGGTGACCGCCCCGGTCGGCGCCCAGACGTCGAGCTTGGGGCCGGAGTCGGTGTAGCACGCGACCGTGCCGGCGACCGGGTTGGTGTCGGTGCACCCGGTCGTGCCGGTCGCCTGGCACTGCAGCGCGTCCGTGTACTCGGCCGACTGGTACGCCTGGGCGTAGACCGAGCCGACGGCGAGCGACGTCGAGATGCACGCCGGCCAGGCGACGCCGACCGTGCAGCCGCCGTTGCCGGAGGAGACGACCGGGATCACGTTCGCGTTGGTGAGCTGCTGGAACAGCGAGACGAGCGGCATCCCGGGCTCGCTGTCGCACGGTTGCGACGGCACCCCGGCTGCGCCGGTGCCGGTCTCGTAGCCGCCGAGCGAGAAGTTGGCGACGCGGATGTTGTACGGGTTGCCTCCGGCGATACTGGTGAGCACCGCGTTGATCCCCTGGGCGATCTCGGTGTCGGTGGCGTTCCCCTTGTCGTCGAGCACCTTGACCGACACGATCGTCGCCCCGGGCGCGACGCCGATGGCGACCGGGCTGACGCCGATCGCGCCGGCGATCCCCGCGACCTCGGTGCCGTGGCCGTCGTTGTCCTTGGCGTAGGTGGCGCTCCCCGGCGCAACGTAGTTCGTGTCCGTCGGCGCGAGCAGGCCGCGGTAGTCGAACAGCGCAATCGTCTTGGTGCCGAGCGGCGACAGCTCGGGGTGGGTCCAGTCGACGCCGGTGTCGACGATCGCGATGCCGACGCCGGCGCCGGTGTCGGGCGGCTGGATCGCGTTCACGTGCATGTAGCCGCGGCCGGTGGTGTCGAGCGCGTGCACCTTGTGGTTGAGCGCAATCGCGTCCACCCGCGGGTCCTCGGCCAGGGCCGGGAGCAGGCTGACCGGCACGACGGCATGGACGATCGGGGCCATCGTCAAGCGGGCGAGCACCTTGACGCCGCCCGGCGCCCAGTCGCGCTCGACGGCGGCATCGGTGTCCTTGATCCACTGCAGGCGGGCCGGCGCGCGCATCTGGGCGACGGTCGTGGCCTGGACGGCGGCCGGCTGGCGGAACGCGATCAGCACGTCGACGGTGCCGGTCACGGTCGTCGCGGCGGCGCGCGCCATCAGCGCGGGCTCGACCTTCTCGGTCCACGGCCGGGTGTCCTCGGGGAGCTGCATCAGCGGCGCCGAGCCGGCGCTCGCGGCCACCAGGGCCAGCCACACCGCGCCGATCACGGTGGCGGTACGGGTCACGATCCGGGTCATGTTCGCAGTCGTCATTCACCCACCTCGGCCGGTAGTGTACCGCCGTGTCAGAGCAGAACTTGCAACGGCCGGCGGTCATTCCGGTCTTGGAGGTTATACGCCTGGGGGCGGGCCCGCCGTTGCCCGCGCCCCGCGCGGCGGGTCCCCGGTGTGAGCTGCGTCACCGATTCGTGGCGCGAGCCCAGGGGCCGCGGTTTCCGGGCGCCCGCACCGGTCCCGTCTGCGGGTTCCGGCGGCCGTCGCGGCGGCCGCGCCGCACCTGTCCTACAATGGCCGCGTGCAGATCGTGGTCATCCGCAGCGACGACCGGCCGTTCGAGCTCGGTCGCTTCGATGCCGCGTGGGCGCGGGCCGGGGGGGATCCGTTCGAGCTGGTCTTCGTGACGCCCGCGACCGTGGACGAGCTGGTGACGCCCGAGACGGTGTTCGCCGGGGTCCTGCTCACCGGCGGTCCGGACGTCGAGCCGTCGCGCTACGGCGCCACGCCGCAGCCGGGCGTCCGCCTGCGGGTCGATGCCCGGCGCGACGCGCTGGACTTCGCCATGCTGGAACGCGCCGAGAGTGAGGGGTGGCCGGTGCTGGGGGTGTGCTACGGCTGCCAGGTGCTCAACGTGTTCTACGGCGGCACCTTGGTCCAGGACCTCGAACGCGCCGGCAAGAGCGGCCACTACGTCGCCGAGCCGAAAGATCACCTGGCCCACGTCGTGCGGAAACTCGGGCGGGGCGGCGGTCGCTGGCTCGACTCGTGCCCCGAGGAGTTCCAGGTCAACTCCCGCCATCACCAGGCGATCGCCGACGTCGCGCCGAGCCTCGACGTGATCCTGACCGCGCCGGACGGGGTGGCCGAAGCGGTCAAGATGAGGCGCGGCAACCGCTTCGTCATGGGCGTGCAGTGGCACCCGGAGAACCTGGCGCAGGCGGAGCACGTTGGCCTGTTCCGCGCCTTCCGCGCGGCGTGCCAGGCGCCGTTCGCGGTCCGCGGACCGCGTTCCACGATCGTCGGGGCGCGGTAGCCGTGCCGCCCACGATCGCGATCGTCGGCCGGCCGAACGTCGGCAAGTCCACGCTCTTCAACCGGCTCGCCCGTGCGCGCCGGGCGATCACCCACGACCTCGCCGGGATGACGCGCGACCGCGTCGCGGCCGACGCGCCGCGGCCGGCGGGTGGGACGGTCGTCCTCGTGGACACCGGCGGCTTCGAACCCGAGAGCGAGGCGCTGATCCCGGCCATGATCCGCGAGCAGGCGCTGACGGCGATCTCCGAGGCGGACGCGGTGGTGTTCCTGGTGGACGGCTCGCTGGGCCTGGTGCCCGCGGACGCCGAGATCGCGGGTCAGCTCCACCGCGCCGGGCGGCCGGTCGTGATCGCGGTGAACAAGCTGGACCGGCGCGACGCGGCCCACGCCGAGGCCGAGTTCGGCGGCCTGGGCTACCCGGCGGTGGCGATCTCCGCCGAGCACGGGCTCGGGATCGGCGAGCTGTGGGACGAGCTCGAACGCGTCCTACCGCCGCCGGAGGAGGAGGCCGCGCCGGAGGCGCCACGTGCGGAGCTCTCAGTCGCGATCGTGGGCCGGCCGAACGTCGGCAAATCCTCGCTCCTCAACCGGCTGCTCGGCGAGGAGCGGGTGCTGGTCTCGGAGGTCCCGGGGACGACCCGCGATTCGGTGGACACGCTGGTGGCGTGCGGCACCACGACGGTGCGGCTGATCGACACGGCCGGCATCCGCCGCAAGGGGCGCACCGACCAGGGGCCGGAGGTGCTCTCGGTGCTGATGGCGCGGCGGGCCATCGCCCGCGCCGAGGTGTGCCTCCTCATGGTGGACGCCGTCGAGGGGCTGACGGCCCAGGACACGCATGTCGCGGGGTACGTCGAGGAGGCCGGTCGTGGCGTCGTCGTGACGGTCAACAAGGCCGACCTCGTCGCCGGCGAGGCCGCGGCCGCCCGCGAGCGCGTCAAGGACCAGGTGCTGCACCACCTCAAGTTCCTCAAGGACACGCCGCTGCTGTTCGTGTCGGCGCTCACCGGCCTCGGCGTGCCGCACCTGCTGCCGGCGGCGCTCGAGGTCGGCGAGGCGTTCCGTCGGCGCGTCGGCACCGGCGAGCTCAACCGGGCGTTGCGCGCCGCCTGGGATAAGCAGCCGCCGCCGGGCGGCCGGCGGCCGCCGCGGCTGCTGTACGCGACGCAAACCGGCAGCGCCCCGCCGCGCTTCGTCCTCTTCGTGTCGGGCACGGGGCAGCTCCACTTTTCCTACGTCCGCTACCTGGAGAACACGGTGCGCGAAGCGTTCCCGTTGGCAGGCGTGCCGATTAGGTTTAAGATCATTGGGAAAAGTGGCCGGGCCTGAGCATGGTGCAATTTCGACCGCAGACGCGCGAGGTCATCACCAAGGTCGTCTACTACGGCCCCCCGCTGGGCGGCAAGACGACCAACCTGCGCACCCTGTACGACGGCTACCCGCCGGCGACGCGGGGCGAGCTCGTCGTCGTCCCGGCCGGCGGCGACCGCACGATCTTCTTCGACTTCCTCCCGGTCGACGCCGGGACGCTGCGCGGCATGCGGATGCGCGTGCAGCTCTACACGGTTCCCGGCCAGGTGCACTACAACGCCACCCGCCAGGTCGTGCTGCGCGGCGTCGACGCCGTGGTGTTCGTGGCCGACTCGCAGCGCGAGCTGCTGCGCTCCAACCGCGAGTCGTGGGAGAACCTCAAGGAGAACCTCGCGCTGCAGGGGCTGTCGCTCCCCGACATCCCGCACGTGCTGCAGTACAACAAGCGCGACCTCGCCGACGTCCTCAGCGTGGATGACCTCGACCAGATGCTCAACGAGTTCAACGCCCCGTTCTTCGAGGCGGTCTCCACCACGGGGATCGGCGTCGAGGAGACGTTGCAGGCCGTGGTCAAGCTGGTCGCGCGGTCGTTGCGCGACCGCTTCAAGGTGCTCGGGGAGGGGAACGAGTTCCCCGAGGAGCTGCCGCCGCTGCAGCCGGTGCCGGCTCCCGCCGCCCCGCGACCGGAGTCGGCGCCGCCGTTCGTCTTCGCCCCGCCGCTGCGGCCGGCCGCAGCGCAACCGCCCGACCTCGTCCCGCCGCCTCCGGCGGCCGGCGCGGTGACGACCCCGCTGCCGCCGGGGCAGCACTCGAGTGCCGACCACTACCCGTTCGTGCTGCCGAACCTCGCCCCGCCGGCCACCGCCGTGCCCGCGCCGCCTATCCTCGAGGCGCTGGAAGCCCCCGCCGAGGCGCCCGCGGTCCCGGCACCGCCCGATGTCGCCGTTATGGCGCCGGCGACCACGTCTCCGTTGCCCCTACCGTTGCCCCCACCGGCCGTCGCGGAGTCGGCGTTCGAGTTCCTGGACGCGACGCCGCCCGCGCCGGCGGCGCCGAGCGAGCCGGAGCCTGCGGTCTCGCCGTTCGACCCGGGACCGCCGGCGGTCGTGGCCGGCACCGCCCCGGCACCGCTGGACGATCCGTTCGGCGAGCCGCAGAGTGCCGGCGCGGTGGCCGGCGACGACGTGTTCGAGCTGCCGCGGCCCCCGCTCGAGGCCGTCGAGGAGGCGCCGGCGGACGAAGGAGCCCAGGCCGAGGCCGAGCCGGCCCCGGAACCGGAGTTCGTCGTGGCGCTCTCCGCCGGCGAGGAGGTGGCCGCCGTCACGAGCGAGGCCGGGGGCAGCGCGACCCGGGCGCTCGTGCAGCGGGTTGTCCCGCGCCTGCTGGCGCAGGTGGGAGAGGTGCGGGAGCTGGAGCTCGAGGTCCCCGTCCCGGCGGTGTGGACCGGAGGCAAGCGGTTGACGCTGCAGTTCCGCCTGACCCTGATCCCGGAGGATGATGCAGATGCCGACTGAGGCGGTGATCCCCGACAAGGACGAGTTCAAGATCGGCGAGGTGTGCGAGATCGCCGGCGTGAAGCCGTTCGTGCTGCGCTACTGGGAGACCGAGTTCCCGGAGCTGACGCCAGCGAAGGGCGCAGGCGGCCAGCGCACCTACACCAGGGTCGACGTCGAGCTGATCCTGCGCATCAAGCGGTTGCTGTACGAGGAGCGCTTCACCGTCGCGGGCGCCAAGAAGCGGCTCGCCGAGGAGCTCGCCGAGCGCGCGCCGAAGCCCGCCAAGCTTGACACGAAGGCGGGAAACCAAGTAGAAAGCGCACGGCGCGCTCTGAAGGCCACCCGCAACGAGCTGGAAGCCATCCTCGCGCTGTTGAAGTGACGGCACGGCGACGTGTCGCCTGACGCACCCCGGTCGGGACGTGGCGCAGCCTGGTAGCGCACTTGAA
>JAKAFI010000004.1 GCA_021818005.1 Acidobacteriota bacterium
TCCGATCTCAACGCCCGCGGCCCGGCGGTGTGGACCCACTCGCCGCGCTCGGCGAGGCGCTCAGCCTCATGGAACCCGGCCGCTCGCAGCGACGTGCCCGGCTCCTCGGCGAGCGTGTAGGTGATGACGCGCCGGTAGCCCATCGCGAACGCCGCGCGGCATGCGGCGCCATAGAGCATCGAGCAGGCGTTTCGCTCGCCCGTCGTCGTTACCCGGAGCAACTCGACCGTCACTCCATCATCGGCATTGCGCGCCACAGGGTGACCGGCGATGACGACGCCGACGAGGCGATCGCCGTCCCTGAGGCCAATGCTGAACCGATGGCCGATGGGGGGTTCGTTGTGGCGGTGATGCTCGGCCACGAACCGACGAGCCTCAGCGAGCGTGAGCGGCACGATGGTCATGCGATCGCCCCGAGCGCCGTCGCAGCGCCGAAGACGCCCATCCCCGCCGCCAGCAGCGCAAGACGCTGTGAGCGCAGCCGCGCGAGGATCGCGAGCATCGCCCCGGTCGCCGCGAGCTTCGCCAGCGCCACCGCACCGAAGCCGCCCGCGACGTAGACCGGCCCGAGCGGGCCGCTCTCCCCGCCGATGCCGACACGCGACGCGGCGAGGCCGAAGAGGCAGAGGTCGGCGAGCTGGGCGGTCAGCACGAGCAAGAGCAGGCGGGGGGTCATGCGGCTGCCTCGATGGCCTTCATCAGCGCGTAGGTCCGCACCGCCGATCCGTTCGCCCCTTCATAGACGCCCGGCACCTCCTCCTCGAGCAGCGCGGCGATCTCCTGCCATCGGCTGACGAGCGCGGCCCACACGGGCGACTCGGCCGCCATCTCGGAGAGGCGGCTGCGGAACTCCGGCACGGCGCGGAGCAGCAACTCGCAGCGGCGAAAGTCGGACGGATCGAGCGGGTGGTTGCTGTTCCAGCGCGGCGACGTCCCGCCGAACGACAATCGGTCGAAGATCGCCTCGCTGCTGATCCCGTGCTCGCCGTGGAGATGCCACTCGATCGCGGCTGGACTCATCGCGCTCATGCCACCCTCCGCGGGTACAGCTCGTCGCGCCTGCGCTCGATGACCTGGCGGCGACGTTCGAGTTCGGGATCGGCGGGCTGGATGCCGTCCTCCGGCTCCCAGTAGCGCGCCGTGGCGCGGTCCGGCTCGCGGTGACGGAGCGCCGCGACGACGAGGATGGCGGCGAGCCCTGTCGCTACTCGCAAGAGTTGAGAGTGCTTCATGGCTCATCTCGCAGCGCGGCGAGGATGGCAGCAATGCACTCGTCGATCGTTCCGGCGTAGCACGTCGTCACGTCGTCGATGCCCGCCTCGAAGGCATCTCCCATCTCGGTGAACGGGCCAGCGAGACGCGGGCGCGCCCGCTCCACCGTGAGCGCCTGCGCGACGGCCTCGCGCTCGATGGCGCGGACGCCCCGATCCCAGTCGGCGATGCTCACGTTCGGGTCGGCGTTGTAGCAGCGGTGATGGCGGACGTACTCGGCCATCGCTTCACGCATCGCGTGGCTCCTCCGTGCCGGCGAGGGCGGCGAGGCGCCGCAGCAGACGCTGGGCCAGTTCGAGATAGGCGCCCGCGAGCGTGTCGGACTTGGGCACCATGTGCCCGTGCGGCGTCTCGACGTTCTCCTCCCACATCGCATGAGCGAGAGCAGCGGGCAGCCGCGCCTCGCGCTCCTCGGCGGCGCGGAGGGCGTCGAGGAGGTGGCGGCGGTCGAGAATGGCCCATGCGGCGGTCGGGCCGTATTGCTTGCGGATGTGGTTACCGGTGCCAACGGCGGCGTCCCGTGCCGCGATGGCCTCCAGTTCCGGTGTCATCCCTCACCTCCCATTGCCAGCGCGAGCGCCTCGCGCAACTCGCGATCCGTGACGTCCTCTGCCCACCAGTTCGCGACGACCATCTCGGCCCAGGCGAGGTCGAGCGCCCGCGAGCAGGTGTTGCCGCAGCGGTGCGCCCGCTCGTGGACGCCGCGCCAGTAGCGGGCACCGGCCAGCGCCTCCTCGAAGGCGAGTGCGACGGCGATGCCGGGGATGTCGCAGGCGGCGAGGTCAGGCGACACGTTCAGCCTCCCGCTCCTGCCACGCCACGGCCAGCGCGAGCGCCGACCAGACGTCCCGGTGGATCCCGTGCAACGGACCCGGCGCCTTCTTCGTCCCGACCGCCTTCGAGCCGCCGAAGCGATCGAGGAGCGCCTGGCGGATCGTCGCGTCGTTCGCCTTCGGGCTGTGGCAGAGGGCGAGCTTCACCGCGAGACGCGGCAGGTACTCGACGCGGATCGGGGAGGCCGCCTGCTCGAAGCGGCCCGACCAGCGGACCGTCTCGAACACCTCGCGGCCGACGGGCATCCCGTAGGACGTGACCTGCTCGATGACGACGAGGTCCCACGACGGCGGGCCCAGCCGGAAGCACAGCAGCTCGTCGTTCGGCCAGATGCCGAATGAGCGCGGCTGCCCGTCCGCGAAGACGAGCCATGCCGACTGCTCGGGGCCGGGGTCGATGGCGAGGAGGGTCATGCCGCCTTCGCCCCCTTCCGCCATCCCGACAGGTACAGGCAGGCGCGGAACGCGACCCAGTCGTCCTCCGTGACCTCGGCCGGGTAGAGCTTCGTGCCCCCGTCGGTGACGTGGAGGATCCCGAACCGCTCGATCTCGGGCAGCGGGTAGCGTTCGGGGTCGCCGACGCGCGCGATGAACTCCGCGCGGCTGTACGCCGCGAGCTGGAGGCGCATGTCGTCGTACACGCGCCCATCCGGCCACGCGACCGACTTCGACGTCTTCCAGTCGAGCAGCCAGGTCGCCGTCTCGCCGTCGGTCGTGATGCGCGCCACGAGGTCGCACGTCCCGCCGAACCCGAGCGTCTCGTTGATGAGGTACGCCTCGACCTCGAGGGGCTCGACGGCATGCTCGTTCAGCCACGTCCGCGCCCCGGCGATGGCGGGGGCGTCCTCGGCCGCGATGTCCGTCGGCTCGCGGCGCAGGATCGACTCGAGCGTGGCGTGGATGCGCGACCCGCGCTCGCGCCCGTTGGTGCCCTCGTTGCGGGCGGCGAGCAGGAACGCCACGGCCGCCTCGTCGTTGCCAGCCTCACGATCCGCGAGCAGGCGCTCGGCGTGCGCCAGTGCCGCCAGCGCGATCTGCTCCTTGTGCCAGCGCAGGAGCGCCGGCTTGTCGAGGACGTCGGTGACGGTCGTCACGCCTGGCCAGGGGCCCGCGCCATTGAAGTAGTAGAGATGCCGCGGCGTGCGGTGGACGCCGGCCGTCGGCAGGTCGGTCGTGCGGCGCGGGCGGGCGGCGGTGATCGTCATGCGGGTTCTCCCTCCGGGTAGCAGGCGAGACAGGTCCACCCGTCCGGCGTCTGTCGGTGGTAGCTCTGGTGGTGGTCGTAGTCGCGGCAGGGGTTCAGCCACTCGGCCTCACCCGCGCGTGTGTGTCCCCGATCACTCGAATCACTCTCGGCCTCGCGCGTGTATCCCGAATCACTCTGTTCACTCTGTGAGTGAGTCGAGTGAAGGGGGGTATTAGGGAGATCGAGAGTGATTCGGGAGTGACTCGGAGTGACCAGGCCGACTCGCGCGACGACGTAGCCGTGCCCGGTGCGGGCCACGGCGCCCGTTCGCACGAGCTCCTCGACCATGTGCTGAACGTTCGTCCTCTCCTTGCCGATCCGATCCGCGATGGCCTTCGGATAGATCGGACCCTCGTCCTCGATGACCTGGTAGACCTCGCCGCGGTCGAACGAGGCGCCCGAGAGCGAGTCGGGGGCGACGTGCCAGATCAGGTCGTCGAACGTCACCGCGACCTGCGCGTCGGCGATGTCGCGCCCCGTGGCGTGGATCGTCCCGAGCCGCTCGAGCGGGCTGCGCTTGATGACCACGATCGTGTCGGCGGATCCCGTGATCCCGTAGGTACCCGACACCGAGGCGAGGAAGTCGTCCGCGCTCTCCTTGCGCGCGTGGTGGACGATCACCAGCGCCACGGTCCGGTTGCGGAACAGGTCCTGGAGCCGGGCAAGGTGCTGCACGTCGACCTCGTAGGCCCCCTGACGACCCGACGTGGTCGGGCGCACCTTGCCCAGCGTGTCGATCGCCACCATCACGGCGTCGGGGTGCTCGTCGAGCCAGGCCGCGATGTCCTCTTCCAGCCCTTCCCCGATCTTGTGGGCGTCCCAGCGCACCTCGAGCCGGCCGCGCGGCATCGTGCGTCCGGCGAGGGCCGCGCGCAGGCGATCCTGCCCGCGCCGCTGGCCGTCCTCGAGGGCGAGATAGAGCACGCTGCCCGGCGTCACGCGGCGCCCCAGCAGGTCGCCCCCGATGGATGCCTCGACGGCGATCTGGTAGACGAGGCAGGACTTCCCGACCTTCGGGCGCGAGGCGAGAATCGTCGTGCCCTCGGGGACGAGGTCCGGCACGAGCCAGCGCAGCGGCGGGAGCTCCAGCTCCAGCAGATCGGCGGCATCCATCCCGGGCCCGACCGGGCGTGGCACGGGGCGCGTCGCGAGCGGCGGCCCAAGCCGCTCGGCGGTGCCCTTCCACGCCCGGTCGAAGCGGGAGCGGATGTCGGGCTCGGAGAGCGGGTCGGCGAAGCGCGGGGCGAGCACGGTCAACACGCCGGCCAGCACCTCGTCACGCCCCATGCCGCGCATGTAGCGGCTCGCGATGTAGTCGCGGATCGCGTCGTACCGGCTGCCGCGGTAGCCCGGTTCGGGCAGCTCGTAGCCGCCCGTGATCTCGATCAGCGCGGCGCGCTCCGGGGCGGGCGGGGTGATGACGTCCTGCGCCCATGCCTCCGGCAGTTCGGCGATGTCGAAGACGTCCTCGGGCTCGTACTCGACCCCCGAGGCGTGGACGGAGCGGGGCCCGATGACGTACCCCGCGCCCTGCCCGGAACCCCAGCGCGTGACGTAGCCCCACAGCTGCCCGAGGGGGCGCGGCAGCGCGTCGGGCCAGCGCAGGAAGACGTGCTCCCCGTGCGCGGTGCGCGTGCGGAGCGTCGGCGGCAGCGCGCCCAGGCGGCGCTCGAGCTCGCCGAGCCGGGCAACCCCGTCGCCGTCCACGTCGAGCGTGAAGACGCCGTCGGGGCAGACGAGCCCGTAGTTCGGCAGCGAGCCGGCCGAGAGGAACGTGCGGATGCGCTCGGGGTCGCGGGTGGCGTCGTGGAACCCGCGCTGCGTGATGGGGTGCTTGCCCGCGTCGTCGCAGGCGGCGCCCTTCGGGCAATGGCAGACGCCGTCGAGGTCCGCGCTCCAGACCGGGAAGATCCCGAAGCCGCGCTCGGCGAACCACAGCGCCGCGCGGATCCTGTCCTCGGAGGACGGACGGGGGCGGACCTCGACGGGCATCACGGGCGGGTCAGAACGGGAGGTTCGACCCGGACGCCGGCTGCGTCGCGGGCTGGCGCACGGCCTGCGCCTGGCGCCGGGCAACCGGCGTGGGCTCGGGGACCGCGGCCGGCTGGCGCGGTTGCACCATCTGCGCCGGCAGGGCGCCGAGGTTGGAGATGCGCGGCCACCCGCTGTCGCTGATGGTCACGGTCGCGAGGGCCGAGCGCCCGACGAGGTCGGCCGCCTCGAACTGCTGCCCGACGCCCGGCGGGCGTCCGTTGAACAGCGCGGTGAGGAAGGCGTACAGCTTGGAGCGCGGACCCGAGCTCGTCGAGGTCGTCGCCTGCAGCTCGGTGTCCTGGTAGGGGCCCTCCTCGACGGCGAAGGTCCAGTCGAAGATGTCGACCTCCTTGCCGGCGTTCGGGCCGGACTGCGGGACGATCGTCTTCGGGCCCTCGACGCTGGTGAGGATCACCTGGTAGACGCCGGGCTCGATGTCTGGACCGCCCTGCGAGACGGTGATGAGCGGTGACATGGGTCTGTGTCTGTCCTTTCGTGCGTGCGCGTGGTGGGTCGTGCGTCCGGTCGATGAGGGTCAGGTGATAGGCGACCTCCTCCGGCGCACCGGCCCGTTGCAGCGGCGTTCGCGGCGCATCTGCCCGCGGAACGCCGGCGTGCAGTCAGCACACGGAGAGGGCGCCGCGTGCGGGTGAGCCCGCCGGTTGAGGTCCTGCCAGGCGTGCCATTCGTCACGCGCCATGCAGCGCGGACGTGGTCCACGGGATGAATCTGAAATCGACGGGGCACAAAGAAGGGCCGTCACGTCGCCGGGACCTGCGGGACCAGCACGTAGAGCAGCGACAGGACGGTGAACACGACGGCCAGCACGAGCGCCACCTCGAGCGAGATCGCGGCGAGCGGGTGGTCGTGCTCGAAGCGCTCCTCGCGGTTCATGCCGCCACCCCGGGGAACTCCTGGCGCACGCGATCGCGCAGCGCCATGACGGCGCCGTGCATCGTCGGGCGGCTCGGGCTGGTGATCCGTGCCCCGCGGTGCTCCGCGGTCGCGCACCACTCGCCGAGCCGTCCGACGCGGCGCAGTGACTCCAGCGACCAGCCCGGCGGGAGCACGCGCTCGAGCTCGATGATTGCGGCCTCGAGGCCGGCCCAGGCGAGCTCCCTCATCCCGCCACCATCCGCCCGCGTCCGGCCGCCGCCATGTCCGCGCGGTAGCCGCCGCTCGTCTCAGGCCCCAGCGTCCGCGTGCGCGCGCGCCGCACGAGGTCGGCCCATGTGTGCAGGGCCTCCTGTCCCTCCGGGGTGCCGGCGTAGGCCGGCACGTCGGCGGCGAGCCGCGCCCGCAGCATCACCGCCGCGGCGTGGTCGCCGATCTTCTCGGCCTGCGCCAGTTGCGCCTCGAGCCTCTCCCGTGTCATCCTTCTCCCTCGCAATCAGCCCCGGCTCCCGGTGTTCCCACGCCGAGGGGGTCGGGGCGCTTCCTTGTCAGGCCGCGCGGCCGTGATTGAGTCCCACGATCCCGTCGGCGCAGACTCGCTCCTCCAGCCGTCCCGTCAGGGCCTTCGCCTTGCGCTCGGCAAGCCGCAGCAGGTGGTCGACGTCGTGGGCGAGGCCCATCGCCTCGAAGTCATGCGTGGCCATGGCCACGGTCCACACGGGCGCGCCGTGGCGCACGCGCGCCTCGCGGATCGCCACGCTGAGATCCATGGCGCGTTCCGGGGCCGGCGTCGGGCGAGGCATTGTCAGGCCACCCGGCGCGAGCTCGTCGGCCGCGCCTCGATGTCGAACCGGCGCAGCCACTCGGACACGGCCCCCGCCGTGATGCCGAGTCGGTCGCCGACCTCGCGAACGGTCAGGTGGTCGCGGATGTACAGCTCCCAGAGGATCCGGTCCATCGGCTTGCCGTGGACCGCCTCCAGGCGCTGCATCTCACGTGTTCGGTAGACAACTCGTTGTTCCACAGGCCACACAGTAGTGCAGACTAGGGCGTGTTGTCAACACCTAAACTGTGTCAGTAGGAACAGGTTGTTGCTTCGCCTACTGTCGTCCCCGATGGACGACGCGACGTATTACCGGCGACAGGGGTTCTGGCTCCGCATGGCTCGTGAGCGTGCGGGGAAGAACCAGGCGGGCGCCGCCGAGCAGCTCGGGCTGGCCAAGACCTCGAAGGGGACCGTCTCGGACTACGAGAACGGCGTGCAGATCGCGCCCCAGCAGGCGCTCCGCACGCTGGCCCGCTGGTACGGCGTGCCGATCGACCTGTTCCTGAGTCCGCCGATCACGTCAGACGAGGTGATCGAGCGCCTGCTCGATGAAGCATCTCGCGCCGGAGAAGCCGCAGAGCGGCGGGATTGGGAAACGGGGGAGGATCGATCCCCAGCAGCCGACGACGGGCCAGACGACGCGCCCGGTAGGTTGTCAGCGTAAGTTCGGCCTGGATGGCCTCGATGATCGCGGGATCGGTGACAGGCTCCCTGAACGCCATGTGGACAGAACCTCTCCGTGCCGGCTCACGGACCTGCCGGCCCCGGCTGCATCGGTTTTCGAGGCCACGATGCCCGGCCCGTGCTTGCTCGCGCTGCTGCACCGTCTCGCACGAGGACGCCTTGTAGCCCCCCGGTGTGCCCTCACGCTAGAGCCTGCGAGGCGCCCCCCCCCGCGTCCCCTGTCCTTCGGCCCGTGGCGCCCTACCCGCCCGGGTCATGACTGTTGCGACAACGGGGCTATGGCGCTGTGGACACGGTGGACAAGTGGGACGCCATAGCACCTCGACCTTCACTCGCACTTATCGCAGGTGGGCGTGTCAGGTTGCGTGGCGCGGGCGTATCGTGGGCGGGCGTCCCACGAGAGAGGGAGGGTCGCATTCCATGCAGGCACAGCCGTCGGTCATCGTCCTGAAGTCGGGACCGAACATCCTCGTGCGGTTCGTGTGGTGGTTGCTCATCGGCTGGTGGGCGTCGGGCTTCGTCATCGCCCTGGCGTGGGTCTGCCTCGCCCTGGTGGTCACGATCCCGGCCGGGATCTGGCTCATCAACCATCTGCCGTCCGTGCTGACGCTGCGTCCGCGCACGCAGACCTGGACACTCGGGCAGGATGCCGAAGGCCGCATCGTGACGGCGCGGCACGGGCGCCCGCAGGTGTTCTGGCTCTGGCGCGGGCTGTGGTTCGTCGTCGTGGGTTGGTGGGCCTCGGCCCTATGGATGGCCGCCGCCTGGCTCGTGCAGTTCACCGTGGTCGGCCTGCCGATCGCGATGCTGATGTTCAACCGCACGCCCTTCGTGGCGAACCTGTACCGCTACTAGCTGAGCAGTCGGATGACCGCTCGATCGAAGCGCGCCAGGTCGCGCGTCGCGTCGGCGATCAGGTTGACCGCCGTGGTCAGCGTGCGGACCTGCGCGACCACGTCCGCGTTGGTGGGGCTCGCCGGGAGGTCGGGGACCGACCCGGAGGCGATGATCGCGTCGAGCCGGCCGATGGCGGCCCGCACGACGGCGGGGTCAATGACGGTTCCGGTGTCCCCGGAGCGGACCGCCTCCTTGAGGTCGGCCAGCGTCCGCGCGGAGATGGCGACGGGATCCTCGCCGGGGTCGGGCAACGCCGTGATGTCGTCAGGGGTCACCGGCCCCGGCAGGACGTCGACGCCCGCCCACGTCTCGCGCACGACGACATAGCCCGCTTCGGGCAGCGTGAACGTGTAGCGCGCGGGGACGCCGCGCACGTAGGCATTGACCGGCAAACCGAGCGCATCGGGATCGACGCGCGCCGGGTCGTAGATGAGCGCGATCACAGTTGGATCACCACAACCCTTCCGGCAGGGCCGTTGGGTCCGACCGCGCCATCGGTGGCTGCAGTCGCGGTGCCCCGGCTCGTGCCCTTCGTCCCTCCGGTGCCCCCGGTGCCCCCGGTGACATCGGTCGTGCCGATGAAGTCGTTGGCCGCGGTGACGATCGTCACGACGCCCCCCGCGCCACCGAACCCGCCGCCGCCGCCACCACCGCCGCCGACGTTCGTGCCGGACGTGGGACTGCCGCCGTTGCCGCCCTTCCCGCCATTGCCGCCCTTCGCTTGCAGCAACCCGCCACCCGTGAGGCGACTCACGACGAGGATGATCTCGCCGCCCGTCGAGCCACCCGCACCCCCGCCGCCGCCGCCGCCAGAGTACGCCGTGCCGTCCGATGCCCCCGCACCGCCACCCCCACCACCCCCGCCGCCGTTCGCGTGGTATGGAGCCGTGGGGTTGGTGCCGGTTCCCGCGTATCGCTGCATCGCGAGCGGGAAGTGCCGCAGGATGCCCGACGTGTCGTCGGTCAACGCGCTGCCGATGCGCGTCGGCGTCGCCCCTGTTCCCCCCGCGTTGCCGCCGACCGCGCCGCCCGTACCACCCGCGGCACCCGTCGCCGGGTACATCGCGGCCTGTCCGAACTGGCCCGCGATGAACGTGATAGCAGACGCCGACGCGCCAGCCCCTGCGGTGTTGCGACCCGCCGCGCCCTGTCCGCCCATCGACCCGGCCATCGACTGCAGGACCGTGGCCGAGGTGAGCGCCGTGCCGGGCATACCCTGCGTGCCGACGTTGCCGTCCGCGGTCCCATTGCTGCCGTCACCGCCGACCCCGCCGTTGCGCACGATCGAACCCGCGACGGTGAGCGTGCCTTTCACGAACACGCGGTAGCCCGCGGGATCGAGCGTCGCCCCGACCGGGATCGTGAGCGAGTTGTAGAACATGTCGCGCGTCAGCGTCGTCGTGCCCGCGCCGAGCGTGACGTCGCCATCCAAGCCGTCCCCGAACGGCTTGCTGCCCGAGATCGCCTTGCCGTCCTCGGCAGCGCCCGTGTGCCCGTGCCCGGTCACGATGTCGAGCACGTCGTCGCGAAGCGCGTTCCAGTTCGCAGCGGTCACGACGTCGCCAACTACGACATCGGTCGAGGTCGCCATCGGTTAGCCTCCGAGTGCGGTGACGGTCCACTCGACGGTGAGCGAGAGCGTCGAGAGCTTGGCGATCGACAGGGGCACGATCGCGGCGAGGGTGGCCCCGCCGTTGCCGAACAGCCCGAGCACGTAGTATGTCCCGACCGCCTGCGTGGTCGGCCAGAACGCGCGCCCGCGCACCTGCCCCGAGCCCAGGTCTTCGAGGCTGATGAGCGCGCGGCGACTTCGTTCGTTGGGAAGCACGGTCGCCGTGGCGATCGCCCCGACGCTGGCCGGGAAGACGCGCACGTCGTCCCAGTTGAGGGTCGCCGTGCCGGATGCCGTGGCTGCCACGACGACGCCGTACCCCGTCACGTGCGCCCACGCGGGCGCCCCGGCACCGGCCTCGAACGCCTCGGCGGGAAGGCGCACGAGGGTCCATGTCGCGTCCGCGAACGCCGCCCCGCGATATGCCTCGATCGCGGCCAGCGTCATGCGGTAGTAGTCGGTCGCGCTCGTGTAGATGCGCAGTTCGGATACCGCCGTGTCGAGCGCGACGTGCGCGAGCGAACGCAGTTGCAGCTCGATCGACGTACCGACCGCCGACGCGTCGATCGCGACGCCGAGCAGGTCGGGGTGCGCATACGTCTCGACCGTCGACGCAGCCGCGACGCCTTTGAGCGACGCCGTGCCCTCGCGGAACGTCGTCGCGTCGACGACAGGGGCCGACCCCCACCCTGTTGCCGATTCGCACGTGTCGATCTGCGCGCCCGCAGCGCCGAGCGCGATATGCGTGAGCGACAGGTCTTCGCCGTTCGTCCCGGCGAGCACCTTCGCCCACTTCGCGGCGTATGCGTTGGTGAACGCGTTGTCCGCCTCCACGACGTCGACGAGCCGCCCGGTAGCGTCGCGCAGGAGGCAACGCACATGACCGCGGACGCGGGGCCGTGACTCGATCATCAGGCGAACTCCGAGGTGTCGAAGTGGGCATCGTTGACGGAACCGGGGCCGAACCGCCACGGCCCCGCGACCAGGGCGGTCGTGACGCTCGATGAGGCGGCGGGCGACAGGGTCGTCGCCCCGAGGTACTGGGGTCGCAGGGCGGGCGTCGTCCGCAGCTTCTGCGCGTAGCCCTCGTCGGGCGAGATCGTCCACTCGTTGCCGAGCACCTGCACGTCGTAGGTCTCGGGCTCGAAGCCGGCGCCCACCATCGTCTCGTCGACGATGCGAAGCACGTCGAGCGGGCGCAGGAACGGCAGGCCGTCCTGCAGCGGGATGTCGATCCGGTTGAGTGGTCCCGCACGCTGTGCGAGGCGCTCCTGGGCGAGCTCGGTCGCCAGGTCCGTGGTGGGGAGGTACGGGTTCGACGACCGGGCCGGGATCCGCCCATACCGCTCGATCGCATCGGCGTCGTCGACAGTTACGCCCCACGCCGCGTTCGGGCGCTGCGGGGTCCCAGTCATCGTCAGCGTGCGGATATACCCGGGGGCGTTCCAGGCATTCCAGACCGTGAGGACGGCCACGCCGGTGCCGAACTCCACGACGTAGTAGATCGTAGGCGTGGCCGCGCCGCTCGACGCGGGCGGACTCCCGTTCGTGCATGTCAGCACGGTGCCCGATCCATCGACGGCGTCGTTCGCGGCGATGGCTGCGATGGCCTCAATGGCGACCGGGAACTTGCGCTCCCAGCGGGTGTAGTCCTGCGCATAGCAGCGCACGCGCACCGGTGCGGAGGGGAACCAGAGGACTCCCTCCTGGTAGCCCGCACTGATCACGATGGGCTGGCCCTGCTCGTATACCGTCTCGGTGCCGACACCCTGCCGGTCCTCGTACTCCAGCGTGATCTCGGTCGCCATGCCCTGCGGGGTGCTCGAGCGCGCGAGGTCGTACAGGTGCTCGCGCGTCGAGAGCGTCGTGATGGGCTGCGCCATGACGCGTCGCGTGTGCGAGCGGTTCCAGAAACGCAGCACGCCGTTCGGGTCCAGGAACAGGCGCCCGCCCTCGGCCTGCGTCACGAGCTGGATCTCGTCGACGAGGGGCGCGTCGGTGGCGAGGGCATACGGGAGGGTGACATCGCCCATGTCGAGCACGAAGTCTGCCGGCTCGGCCAGCCCGACCGACCCCAGCATGGCGCGGATCACCGTGTCGGAGCGCACGTTTGCCGCCGGCCCGTAGGTGACCTTTGCGTCCCGCCAGTCCGCCGTGCGCGCCAGGAGCGTGAGCGCGGCGGTGCGGTCGGCGTTCTTCGGCACGAGCGAATCGACGACACCCCGGATGACGGTGTCGACGTGCCCGTCGTATCCCGCCTCGAGATACACCGCCTGCCGCAGTCGCCCGAGAACCGGGTACAGCGGGCTCGCCACGTTCGACGGCGAGTACCGCAGGTCGCCGTTGTCGAGTGTGACGGTCGCCTCGGACGTGTTGAGCCTGCGGCTCTCGACGTCGACGTCGTCAACGCCCGACGCCTCAAGCAGATAGGCGGTCTCGTCGGACCAGTTGACGCCGTCCCATTGCACCCACAGGCGGCAGGTGAACGTATGCAGCGGGGCGAGCGCGGCCTCGATGAGCGCCGGCTCGATCGAGCGATCGGGCGGGCTCGCGATCACGCGCCGGAACGATGCGCGAGCGTGCGCGAGCACCGGGATCGAGCGATACAGGCGCACGAACCGCCGAAGGTGGAGGCCGATCTCCCGTCGCAGCATGGCATCGGCGACGAGGTGCGCAACCTCGACGGTGAAGACCAGGACGCCCACGCTGACGTTGTCGACGTAGTCCGTTGCCCCCGAGGGGTCGCCCTGCGCCTGGATGTCGACGCGGTACGAGTGTCCGACCGTCAGAGGGGACGGGAACGACAGGCCCCATGTCCCACCGGAACCCGTGACCGCTCCGAGCGTCACCGGCGTCAGCCCGGCCGTGGCGTCGAGCAGGATGATCGGCCCCGGCAATCCCGTCATTGCCAGCGGCACGGCACCGAACGCCACCGTGCCCGAGAGGCCGAGTGGTGCGCCGACCGCATCGGCTACCACGGCCACCGTGATCGGGTTCGGCACGCCTGCGGGGACGTCAAGCGAGACATCGACCGTGCCGCCCGTGAAGCCCGTCACCCAATGGCCCGATCCGCCGCCGCTCGCGATGGCGAGATACGTGTGCTTGCCGGGCGGCGCCAGGTACGTGACGGACGCGATGACGCTGATGGAGGACGTCACGGCGCTGTTCTTCGCCGTGCGCTGCGCGACGAGGACGCCGTCCATATAGAGCGAGATCGTCGCGGTCGCGGTCAGCAGCTCTTCGGGAAACCCGACGTGCGGAAAATCCGCCGTGACCGATGCCGCCGCGTCGGCGCGGACGGTGCCGCCATAGCCGGTCTTCGTGAGGTCCGCGACTGCCATCGGTCAGCTCGTGGTCGCGGTCGCGCTGATGTCGCATGCGTCGGCGGCCGTGCCCGGCGTGCCCGCCGCCAGCACGCAGCGCACCCACACGAGCACGCACATGTTCGGCGGCAGGTTGCCGACAACCAGCGGCCCGGAACTGAACGTGACACCGGCTGGGGCCGCGAATGCCGACCCGATCGAGGTCCCCTGCGCCGCCACCGAGGTCAAGGACACGATCCCCACCGGGTCGAGTCCGATCGAGTACACCCCGCCTCCCGCCGCATCCACGATCGCCACCGCGACACCCTGCGCCGTGTCTGCCCCCGACAGATTGGCGATTGCGACGCACGCATAGTCGGTCTGCCCCGCCTCGGCCCCCGCAGCATCGACCGGCGCAAAGAGGTTGTTGGACGACCCAGAGGCGACTGGCGTCTTCGAGGCGAAGCCGCCCCACGATGCGTTCGGGTTGTCCTGCGCAGCCACGTACCCGGACGCCGCGTCGGGTTTCGTCAGCAGCACTACGAACTGGCTCGACTGCAGCGTCATCGGGGATTGACCTCCGTGAGGGTGACCTCGAAGGCGACGAGGCCCGGTGCCGCGTATTGCATCTCCGAGAGGTCAACCGCGACGGTGACAGCAGCCGCCGTCGAATACTGGTCCCACGAGAAGGTGGGGAACGTTCCGGCGGCAACAGCGGCCCGCCAGAGATCGGCGATGGCGTCATAGTCCGCCTGGGTCGCATATCGCCAACCGAGGACGTAGACCCAGGCGTAGGAGAGGACGGTCCGCCGGAGCACGCCTCCGATCGTGCGGCGGGAGATGCTCCGCTCGTCCCGCGTGCGCGTGTTCTTGGCGTCCGCCTCCGGCGACGGCAGCGTGAGCGTCCGCCCGGGCAGGCTCAGAGTCGGCGCGCCCATCAGGAACCCCCTCGCACCGGCTGCAACGTCCGCCCGCGGCGGAACGCCTCCTCCTCGAGATAGCCCCACAACTGGCGCGCGAACGAGCGCGCCTCGGCCTCGGAGGCGTTCATCGTCTGGACGTGGAAGTGGACCTCGCCGACGCTGATCGCACCGCCACCGCCGACGGGCGTGACCGTCTCCCCGCCGTGGACGACCGCGAGCGCGGGCGCCCCGACCGGGCCCGGCACGACGCCGCCGGTTGCGAAGCCGCCCACGAAGTTCGTGATGCCGCCGATGGCGTTGCCGATGGCCCCGCCCACGTTGCCCGCGATGTCGCCACCGAGCTTCATGCCGGGGATCTTCGAGACGGTGTCGATGGCCTCCTTGGCCTTCGTGATGACGGTCCCGATCGCGTCGACGACGAGCTGGATGGCGGCCCGCGCCACGTCGAAGCCGGCCCCGATGATCTTCCCGAGCCCGCCGATGAAGTTCATGGCGCTCTTGTTCGCGCTGATCTCGTCGCCCATCTTGCCCAGCCAGTCGACGACCGCGCTGATCGCGTCGCCGGCCAGGCCGAAGGCCGTGCCGATGAGGTCGGCTGCCGAGCGCAGGACGTCCATGAGCGGCTTGTTCGAGGTAATCCAGGTGGCGAGGCCGGTGAGGAACCCGATGGTCGCCGAGATGACCTTGCCGGCCGCGGCGACGGCCTTGTTGAGCCCGCCCTCCCAGACGCGGATGGCGAAGTCCTGGATCACGGGGGCGACCTTCGTGACCATGACCGTCGCGAGGGCGCCCAGCTTCGTGGCAATGTCCACCACGGTGGGCGCCACGTCCTTGGCGACCTGCGCGCCGAACGCGGCGGCCTTCACCGCGAGGTCGAGGAACGAGGGCACGAGCGCCTTCATCTGGTCGAGCAGCGGCCCGACCGCGGTGCGCTGGAAGACGAGCAGCTGGTCGATCAGCGGCGAGAGCGCCTGCGCGACCGGGTTGCCCTGCGCCGCGAGCTCGCGGAAGTCGTCGGCGAGCACGCCGAGGTCGCCGCCCTGCGAGGCGACGTCGGCGAAGAGGCCGCCGATCAGGCTGGCGACCGGCTCGAGGGCCGGGAAGATCTGCTGGCTGAGGACGTTCGAGAGGTTGAGGAGGACCGGCAGCACGGCCTCGGCGAGCGACTTCTGCACCTCGCCCCAGGCGAGGCCGAGCTTCGCCACCGCGCCCGCCGCGCTGTTGCCGTAGGCGACCGTCGAGCCGCCGAACTCGCGGTTGAGTTCGCCCAGGATGATCTTCTGTGCGTCGAGCGTCTTGCCGTGCTCGACGAGCGTCTTGATCTGGTCCTTCTGCTGCTGGGTGAACGTGACGCCGACGCGTTGCAGGGCTGTCACGCCCTTGATCGGGTCGTTCAGGGCCTTGCCGAGCTGCATGGCCGAACTCGCGCCGTCCTGCCCGAGCGCGATCGACATGTCGAGGGCCGTCTTCGTGGCCCGGGTGAAGACATCGTTGCCCTTGCCCGCCTCGTTCCGCACGTTCGTGAACGTCAGGAGCATGTTGGCCGTGCTGCGCGTGACCTGGTCGTCGATGCCCGACTTCAGGCGCAGCGAGGCGGCGAGGCCCTCGATGTCCTTCTGCGTGACCTTCGCGACGCCGCCGGTCGACTTGATGACGGCCGCCGTCTGGGCCATCTTCTGCTGCTCGTCGACGAGCGACTTGGCGCCGAAGGCGATCTGCGAGCCGAGCGCGGCGATCCCGGCCAGGGCCGCCCCCGCGGCCACCTTGCCGAGATCGACGATCGCCCCACCGGCGGCCTTCAGCCCGCCGCCGACCTTGCCCGCGGCGCTGTGCAGCCCGCCGAGCGACTTCGTGGCCTTGCCGATCTCGGCCGACGCCTCGTCACGCGCCCGGACGATCAGGGACAGGATGTCATCCATCGCGCCCCTCCAGCGCCTCCTGGCGGCTCTTCGCGAGCGCCGCGAGGTGCACGAGGTACTCGGCCACGGGCGCCGGGGTCTCGAGCTGTTCCATCACCTGCCGGTAGCTCGCCTTCTGCTGCCACATGAGCCAGGCCACGTACAGGTCGGTGGGCCAGCTGGGATCCGGCTCACCGGTGGCCAGGGCACCGATCAGGGTGCCCGTGAAGCGTTTGGGTCGGCCCGTTCCCCGGCGAGGGCCGCCTCCTGTGCCTCGAAGAGCGCCGCGAGGTCGTCGGCGTCCATGTCCTTCACCCCGGCCGGGAACTCGATCGCATCGCCGTCCGGGTTCGTCACGCCGTCCCAGCCCCACGCGCAGGCCGACACGACGTTGATGCGGTACTGCGTCACGGCGTCGAGCGCGGCGGCCGGGTCGCCGAGGGCGTTGACGAGCGCGAGCGGGTCCGACTCGGGCGTGAGTGCCGCCAGCTGGTCGGCCGGCAGCACGCGCGTGAGCCCGAGCATGGCCGCCACGCGCAGGCGGTTCTGTTCGACGGAGAGGCGGCGGCGCACCCACGCCGTGCCGCCGTGCGGCAGCTCGACCGCCTCGAGGTTCGGGTGGACGGTCGCGTCGGAGGGGCGCATCAGGCGAGCGCCGCCAGACCGTTGACGTGGACGGCCTGCCAGTCGGCCGCCAGCCCGGTGTCGTACAGGGCCGACAGTTCGAGCTCGGCCGTGATGAGCCCGTTGTCGTCGCCCATGGCGAACGTGCGCCAGGCTCCGGCGATGTCGAGCTGCGCCCGGTAGTTCGAGCCGCCCAGCACGGCCCCCGTGCGCACGAGGCGCAGCTTCTTGATGTTCGCCGCGCGGAAGTCGTCGTACTCGGTCGTGGCGCTGAACTCGGCCACCACCTTCGCCGAGACCTTGCGCGCCTCGACGAGGGCCGTCTTCGCCGGGGCGTACAGGTCGCCGCCCGTGGCGTTGCCGTCGAGCGTGTTGCGATCGACGACGCCGTCCTCGATCGTGACGTCGGCCGACACGACACGCCCGACGATCTCGGTCGTGCCGAACGTCGTCGTGTCGACGTAGACCTTCGTACCGCTGCCCTCGACGTGCGTCACGCTCCGCGCCGAGAGCGCCGCCGTCTTCGCCTGCTTCTTCACGACGAGCCCGAGGAGGTCGACGTCGGCCCGCCAGACGTCGTTCTGGCGGATCTGGAGGGCGAGCTTCTTGCCGGTGCAGCCGGACACCTGGAACTCGGTCGGCCAGGTGTCCTTGCCGCCCAGCTCGATCGTGGCGCGCTTCTTGTCGTCGGCCGCGTCGTTGGGCTTCTGCGTCCAGGTCTTGTCGGCGCCCGCGCCCACGCCCGCCGTGACCGGCGTGGCGAAGAGGTTGAGCCACCAGGGCGCGTCGTCGTAGGACCAGGGCAGCTTCTTGAAGCTGACCGCGGCGTGGCGGGCGCCCGGGTATGCCTTGTGGCCGGTCGCGTAGGACCCGGCGACGTGGACGATGATCGCCTCGGCGCCCTCGTCGAGGGAGACCGAGCCCGGCTCCATGTCGATGACACGGGTGGCCGGGACCGCCGTGCCCGCGATCGATTCGTAGCCGGCCTGCGCGATGGCCAGGGTGAGGACGGGCATCGGATCAGACCTCCGTCGGCTCTGCCGGCGCGGCCGGCGTCTGTGCCGGCTCGGCCGGCGGCTCCGTGGTGAAGGCGGGCGGCTGGTACGCCAGCAGGCGGGCGGCCGTCTCCGCGTCGCAGTCGGTGACGACGGCGGGCACGCCCGGGATGTACGTGCCGTCGGCGGCGGGGTAGAGCCGCACGGTGGCCGGATCCGCCGTGGGCGTGCGCTTCGTCATCGCTCCTCCTATGGCGTGAAGTCCGCGGCCACACGCCGGCGGACGCCGATGCGGATGCTCATCACGAGGTAGGGCAGCGGACGCTCGCTCGTGCCCCAGTCCTCCATGTCGACCTTGCCGTGGCCCGCGTACCACGAGTCGAGGCACGTCCCGCCGAGGTCGCGGTCGGTGCGCCAGGCGGCCTCGAAGCGGTCGGGGAAGGCGAGCAGCGTGGCGTACCCGCCGGGCAGCGACGCCTTGGGCACGTAGACGCGGAACTCGAGCTCGTCGACGAACACGGTCGTCGAGAAGCCCTGCGTGCCCGTGCCCGGGTTGAGGTAGCCGACCGCGTAGGGTGAGCCAGGCAGCTCGAGCGGCATGGCCGGCACGGCAGGATCAGCGCCGGCGCCCGATGCGCCGACGATGCCCTCGATGGCGGCGACCTTCCGCGCGGCGGCGTCGAGGATCTCGACCAGGCTCATTCGGCCTCCTCGACTTCCTTCACGATCGCCTTGCGCATCGCCTCGAGGCCGGCTCCCCGGCTTCCGGCGACGGCGGCGCCGACCCACGGGTGCGGCTGGTTGCCGGGGTGGTGGACGACCCGCGCGAAGCGATTGCCGCCGATGGCGAGCCCGCCGCGCAGCGAGAGCGCGGCGATACGGTGCGGCTTCGTGGCGTTGATCGCGAGATGGCGGTAACGCGAGGTCGGCCCCGCGACCGCGGCCGGCGGCGAGCCGCGCAGCGTCTTCGACTTGATGCTCTTGTAGAGGCCGCCGCGCTTGGCCGACGAGTTCCGGCCGAAGCCGGGATCGACGCCCGCCTTCACGCGCGCCGGGGCGCCGCGCTGGATGGCCTTGCGGTAGACGCGGGCCCCCGACTGCACGCCCTTCTTCAGCTTGCGGTCGAGGGCGGGCTGCTCGAACGCCTGGAGCTTCTTCAGCGCCTCGTCGTAGCCCTGCATGACGACGTTCCAGTCGGTGGCGCTCATACGTGGCACCAGAACCGGCGCCGATAGCGCTCGATCGCCTTGTACACGTCGTAGGGGCGCACGTTCGGGGAGATCGCCCCGCCGCCGAACTCGTCGGGACCGGGCGAGCCGCCGAGCACGAACGAGTCGGCGCGGTAGATCTGGCGCGCCAGCGCGACCGTCGCGCGGCGGATGATCGAGGGCACCGCGGCGTAGCCGAAGGCCCCCGTCAGCTCGACGTTCCGCATGCCGCGTGGGAAGACGTAGAACAGCGACGGCCAGTCCGACAGCGCGAGGTGATCGTAGGGCTCGCCCGGCTCGCGCACGGACGGCTCGAGGTAGTAGTCGGACGCGAGGAGCGTCTGCCAGTTGCCGGCGACCGCGTCGGCCGTGCTCCACGCCACGCGCACGCTCGTGACCGAGACGAGGCCCTCGTGGAGGTGCAGGCGGCGGGCGCCGGTGCCGTCGTACAGGCGCGTCTCGTCGCCGCTGATCGCGGGATGCCGGAGGAAGTCCCAGCCGACCTCGGCGTCGATCGCGCGGCTGGCCTGCTCGAGCGCATCGTAGATGCGGGCATAGCGGGCGGCGCCCGGGACGCCCGATTCGAACCCCGCGAGGAACTCCTCGAGCGTCGCGTAGGCCGTGACCGTGCCGCCCTGGAAGGGCGCGCTGTACGCGCTGAACACGGCGCCCGCGGCATCGCTCGTGCGCGTCCGGTACCAGGTCGTCGCGGTCCCGGCCGCATCCCACACGTCGTAGAGCGTCTGCGTCGACACGAGCGGCAGCGTGCCGCCCTCGACGTAGGTGCCGTCCGCCGCGTCGGCCGATTCCCAGCGCAGCAGCGCGCCGGCCCCGTAGGCCGCCGGGTCGAGCAGCTCGGCCGCGTTCAGCACGCTGACCTGCAGGTGGATCATTCGGCCACTCCTCGGGAGCTGACGATGACGGGGGCGCCACCCGAGCCGTGGGACATGCCGCGCGGCATGGGCACGGCGTGGATGACCATGTGCGCGGCGAAGCCTTGGGCCGAGCGCGCCGGACCGGTGGTGCCCTCGCCCGCGAGGCTCGCGGCGAGCGCCGCGCTGCCCCAGCCGTGCGCGGTCTTCGCGCCGACGCCGGCGAGCGTCACGTGCACGACGCCGAAGCCGGACCCGATGCGCAGGCCAGCCGTCAGGGCGGTCCCGGCGCCGGTGAGCGTGATCGTGGCGACCACGGACCCCGCACCCGCGGCGGTCTTGCGTCCGCTCCCCGCGAGCGCGTCGCTGCTCACGAGCACGCCAGCTCCGAGCGCCGTCTTCCGGCCCGCACCGCCCACGGCGAGCGTCGCCGCAGCGAGGCCGAGACCGGCGGCGAGCTTCCGGCCTGCGCCCGTCTCCGACCAGGTCGCGGCGGCCGTCCCGGTCCCCCGCGCGCTCTTCGATCCGGTGGCGGCGATCGACGCGACGACGGCCGTGGAGCCCGCGCCGCGCCCGAGCTTCTGACCGGCGCCCGCGAGCGACAGGCTGGCCGCGACGGTGCCCGCGCCGGAGTGCGTCTCGACGACCTTGCCGCCGGCGCCAGCGAGGCTGAACGTGGCGGCGACGCTGCCCGCGCCGATGCCGAGCTTGCGGCCCGTGCCGGCCGGCACGCCGCTCGCGGCCGCGGATCCTGCGCCGCGCGCGAGCTTCGCGCCCGCGCCCGCCTCCGCGCTCGCGACGCTCGCTGAACCTCCGGCGAGGCCGATCTTCTGGCCGCCGCCCGCGACGGACGACGCGCCCGAGACCGAACCCGAGCCGGTCACGGCGCCGGCGGTGTAGTCGACGATGATGTAGACGTAGTCGAGGTACGCGGTGTACGAGGTGTTGCCCGAACGCGTCGAGCCCACGCGCGCCTTGACGGTCCCGGCCACCCGCAGGTCGGCGAGGGCGGCTCCGGGCACGTCCGCGCTGATGACGTTCGCGCTCGAGGTGCTCGTGGACGTGGTCTCGGTGCCGACGAGCGTGCCGCTGATCGCGCCGCGGATGCGCTCCGTGAGGGCGGTGTTCGCGCCCCACGCCTGGGCGTAGACGGTGACGCTGTTGATCGTCGAGCCGTCGGGGATGTCGCTGGTCGCGAAGGCCGGGAACCCGAAGTCGCTGTTCACGGTGGCGTTCTTCGCCGGGGCGCACGTCGCGTTCGACGAATCGTCGGCGTAGGCGTTCGTCGGCGCGGTCCACCCCGTCGTGACGACGGCGTTCGAGTTGGCGGCCTTCGTGACGGTCGGCATGGTCTAGCTCGGGTCGATGTGGCTGGAGGCGGCCAGGAACTTGTACTGGCCCTGCGCGGCGAAGACCTCGGTCGTCACCTGGATGGCGCCGAAGAAGGCCGCGCCGTTCCACAGCCCGACGTAGGCGACGGTCGTCGCCGGCACGTCGAACGTGACGTCGCCGGACAGGTACATCTGGCCGTTGGAGGCGGCCGACCAGGCGCACGTCTTGCGCGCGTAGGCGGGCGTGCCGCCGGACACCTCGTTGATGCCGGTCGCGCCCGGGTCGGCGGTGTGGAGGGACAGGGTGGTGATCTCGGTCCCGATGTGGTCGAGCGCCGAGTTCTTGGCCGCGGTCGCGAGTGCTGATGCCATCGCCTACCTCCGGCGGTGCTTGTCCGCGGGGCGGCGGACCAGGTGGATGGCCGGGGACCGCGAGGCCCCCGGCCGGCTCGCGATCATGCGCGCGACCCCTTGCGGAGCCGAGGCACGGTCGTCCGCTCGCGAAGCTCGTTGGTGGCGGTCTCGATGGGAGCGTCGGGCACGGGTGCGGCGTAGCCGGCCGCGATGAGCTCGACGGCCTCCCGGTCAGGCAGGTCGAGCTCGCCGCCAACCGGCGGCCAGTCCGCCCCGTCCCGGGTTCCGCTGATCCGCACCCGCATCACGACGCGCATCGGACTAGACCGCGTTGCCGATGAAGTGCTTGACCGCGCCCGTCTGGTCGACGAGGTTGCCGTCGGCGCGGAGCATGCAGCGGAACGTGACCAGGTGGCTCGTGAACGCGAAGTCGTCGCTGCGCTCGAAGCGGATCCCGCCGACCGTGCGGATGTAGTACCGCGAGAGGTCGCCGAAGATGACCGACTTCGCGCTCAGCGCCGTCGCGACCACGTCCGGGTTCGGGTAGATCGGCTTGCCGAGCAGCGTGTCCGGGGCACCGGCCGCGAGAGCCGGCGCGAAGATGTACTGCCCCGCCGTGTCCTTGAGCTTGCGGACGGCAGCGATCGAGGCGTCACGCAGCATCCAGCCCGCGCCCGGCTGGTTCCGGTAGGGGGCGACGACGCTGTAGTACAGGTCGATCAGGTCGTCCGCGGTGAAGGCGCCCGTGACGCCCGCGCCGCCGGTCTTGCCGAGGCTCGACTGCGCCACGATGCCCCACGGCAGCGTGGTTCCGGCCCCGACCGTGAAGTCGGTGCCGGTCTTGACGGCGATGGCGGTGGCCGCGCCCTGGGCGAGGATGTCGAGCAGCGGGATGGCCGAGTCGTTCAGCAGCTCCTCGCTGACCTGCGAGTAGAAGCTGTAGCGGAAGGCGCCGAGGGCGACGAACGCCGCCATCGTCATCTCGCTGTTGTCGGAGGCCGACTTCTCGGCCTTGATCGTGGCCGTCTGCCACGACGAGGTCGAGGGGAAGTCGAGCGTCTCGCCGCGATCCGTGTTGATGACGGTGGAGGTCCGCCACATCGGCCCGGTCTCGACGAGATGGGTCATGATCCGGTCGTACAGCGAGGCCACGATCGGGGCGCCGGTGTCACCTGTGCCCGTCATCGTGCGACGCTCGGACGGGTCGGCCGCGTGGCGCATCGCCGCGCTCGGCCGGAACTCGTACCCGCGCAGCTCGCCAGAGGCGATCTTCCGCAGGATGTCGGCGTCGCCCTCGGACGCCGGGGTGGGGGTCTCGCGCTGGGCCGCGACGAGGCTGGCCTCCTGCTCCGCGAGCCCCTCGATGCGCTGGGCGCGCTTCAGCAGGTCGTCCGCGTCGGCCATCGCGCGGTCGTACTGCTCGTCCTCCTCGGCCGTCGTGTTGCGGTTCTCGGCCTCGGCCCGCTCGACGATCGCGCGGGCGTCGGCGATGGCCTTCGCCCGGCGCTGCCGGAGGTCGATGTTCTCGGTCGCCATCGGATGAAACTCCTATCTAGCTACGCGGCTTGGGCTTCGGCGAGTGCCAGGAGGCGGCGCAGGTGGGCGGGTGAGCGCCCGGCGTACACCGACGGCTCTTCGACCGGGTGGTGGCCCTCATCGGGCTCCGGCGCGGCCGGCACGAACGCGCGAAGGATGTCCACGGATGCGATGACGAGGTCGCGGTCCTCGTCTGATGGGGGCAGTCCGCGACTCGCGCGGACGAGGAAGTCGGAGAGGGCGTCGAAGTCGATCCCGACGCCGGCGAGCGCGGTGCGCACCTGCGCAGTCGCGGACGGGTAGGCCGGGAACGTGACCACGGACACGTCGAACAGGCGCGCCTCCATGACCGTCCGCTTGTACGGCTGGCCCTCCTTCTCGGGGTCCTGCCACTCGTCGCGCACGGCGCGAAAGGCGAACGAGGTCTGGTCGATGTCGCCGCGCCGCATGGACGTCAGCAGGTCGCTGGCCCATTGCGTCTCGGGCGGGGTGGCCTCGAAGCGGAGGCCCTGTTTCTGGTCGAGCAGCCCGAGGGTGCCCGACTTCGTGCGGCCGATGACGAAGTTCGCGTCGTGGTTGAACAGGGCGCGCACGTCGGGCGTCTCCGAGAGTGTCTTGGAGAACGCGCCGGGCGCGAAGCGCTCGATGAAGCCGCCGAGGTCGTCGGACCAGACGTTGTAGCGCGGGGCCAGCCCGACGATGCGCGGTGGCTGTCCGTCGTCGGCGCGGATCTCGAGGTCGGACAGCGCGAAGATGCGCTCCTCGCGAGTCGGGACGGTCGGCTTCATGGTCACGCTCCTGTCGCGTCCGGGGCGGGCTGCCCTAGCTTGTCGGCGGTCGTCATGTTCAGAGGGACGAGGTACGTCTTGCCCTGCCCGTTCGGCTGCGGGTTCTCGTCCTCCTTCGCGAGCACGTCATCGGCGCTGTAGATGCCCCACTGGCGCCCGATCGCGTACCCCTCCATGCGGCTCTTGAAGTCGCCGCGCTGGAGGCCATTGACGTTGTGCTTCGGGTAGAGCGGCCCCTGCTCCGCAGGGCCGAGCAGGTCGCGACGGATCGTCTGCTCCCACAGGTTCAGCCAGGGCAGGAGCGTGAAGGTGACGAACCCGATCGACTGCTGCTCGATGCCCGTCCCCCACGAGGTCGAGCCCGTCACGTCGCCCATCATGTGAGGCGGGATGCGGAAGGCCATCGCCATCTGCCGGCTCGTCATCTGCGCGGTCTGCAGGAACTGCGCATCCTCCGGCGGCACGCCCACCGTCTCGAGCGTCATACCCTCTTCGAGCACGGCCGGGCGCCAGGCGTTCTGCGACCCCTGGTGGTTGGCCTCCCAGTCGTCCTTGAGCCGGTTGCGCGCGATGTCAGAGAGCGTCTTCGGGTGCTTCAGGACGACGCCCGGACGCGCGTCGTTGGCGAAGAACCGCGCGCCGAACCGCTCGATCGCGATCCCCCGGCCGATCGCCTCGCGAAGCAGCGAGATGACGGAGCGCCCAGTGATGCCGTCGGACGATGGCCCCATGAGATGGAACAGGCGGTAGAACGGGATGACCTCCTGCTGGCCCCGTTCATCAACGTAGGTGCCGACCGGCATCCCGTCCGAGCCGAGCGAGACCGTCATCCGGTCGGGGCGCCGCGGCCAGAGGGCGGCCACAGTGCCGTCAGGCCGCCAGTCGATGACGGCATACCCGTTGCCCCACGTCAGGACGTTCGTCATCAGCAGCTGGCGGAAGCTGTAGGCCGTCATGCGCGGGTTGGGTTGGTCGTGGAGGATCGAGTAGAGCGGGTGCCAGTACGCTTCGCGGGCGCCTCCCCCCGACTGGCGCGCGAGCAGGTGCAGGGGCAGCGCCGCGACGTTATCGGCGATGAGCGACACGGCGGCATAGAACGGCACCCAGCCGAGGGCTGTGTCCTCCGTCACGTGAACTCCGCTGGCGCTCGTGGCACCGTGCCAGTTGAGCCCGGAGAGGAACGCCTGCTGGTAGCTCATCAGGCGGCGTTCGAGCAGTCGCTCCACGAGCCCTGCCATCAGCGATCTCCCTTCGGCACGCTCGCGACGTACCAGACGCCGCTTGTCGTCAGAAGCGCCCCGAGCACCACGAGCGCGACCCACGGCGCGAGCATCCACAGGCCCGCCGTCAGGAGCACAACGCCGAAGAGCACGACGGTGGTCGCGGGCGTGAGCAGGCCCTTCATGCCCCGCCTCCCGCGAACACGAGGCCGCGCGTCTCGTAGACGCTGGTGAACGGCGCCTGGCTGCCGACCCCGGCCGCGAGCGCGTCGTTGCGGGCCTCCCAGGACAGGGCCGCGGCGACGACCGCATCGATCTTTCGCAGCGGGTGCGGCTTCTCGACCGTCCACAGGTAGCCCGCCTCGTCGCGGTAGCCGGTGTCGCGCCGGATCGCGTTCCCGACATGCTCGGTGAACAGGCCGCACAGCGGATCGGACGCGGGACAATGCGAGACCTCGCCGGTCGCCATGGCCGTGGCCCACGCACGCAGCGCCGAGGCCATAGCCTTGGGGCGGGCGGTCCACCACTCGACGACGCGCTCCGCGCCCCAGCGACCCGCCCATTGCGCGATCCACGTCTCCCAGTAGGGCGGATCGGCGTACAGGCGCCAGACGTCGAAGCGTTCGAACGTCTGCGTGAGTGCGGCGTCCACGAGATCGACGCGCACCTCCCCCTGCTCGGGATACCAGATCCCGACCGGCCACTGGTAGCCCGTCGCGATCTCGGTCGCGATGAGGGCCGTCGAGTCGTGCAGTCGCGAGCCGTCGAAACCGAGCGTGATCGCGGACCCGTCGGGGACCGGGTGCGCCATCGGCGAGGCGAGGGCGGCCCAGCGCAGCGGGTCGAACGCCGTACCCGCCGCCTGCACGATGCGGTTGCCGAAGAACCGCTCGGCCTGCGCCGGGTCCTTCGTGTAGAGGTCGGCGGCCTCGGCCTCGATCGAGTCGAGATCGACGTGCCCGCCCTTCCGCCGCAGCGTGTCGGGCGGGTACACCGCGAGGTGAATCTTGTGCCGCTCGCGCTTGTCGCCGTAGGACAGGTTCGCCGGCGGCTGGTCGAACTGGCGATACACGTCGGTCGCGTCCGACTCGTACTCGCGCTGCGCGACCGAGTGCTGGCCGGGGTCCCAGGCGTTCGTCGTGAGCGAGGCGCGACCGCCCATCTTCGCGAGGTTGCGGTACTGCGTGTCGGCGAGCCGGACCATGCCGGTGGACGGCGTGTAGAGCCCGACCTCGTCCTGCGGCGCGAACGTGAGGCGCTGGCCGAGGCGCGAGCGATCCGACGAGGTGACGGTGTCGATGCGCCCGCCGCCCGGCAGGCGGATGAACTGCTCGCCCGTCTTCGGGATGATGTCGCCGAGCTCGCCGAGTTCGATCATCGGGCGCAGCGCGTCGTAGGTGTTGTCGGTGCTGTCCTGGCTGAACGCCGTGATCTGGATGAGTGGCGTGTTCCACGCCGTGCCCTTCGGCTCGCCCGGGTCGTAGGGGTACTCGAAGCCGCAGCGGCAGCCGTGCTCCGCGCAGACGTAGCCCTCGTCGGGACCGGCCCAGCCGTCGAACACGGCAGGCCCCACGCCCTCGAGGCAGACCTGCGTGGCGATCGTCGGGTTCTTGCCGAGGCCCTGCGGCCCCGCGAGCAGGGCGCGGCGGTAGACGAACGCCGGCGCGAGCTGGCCGACCTGCGCGCCGGGGCGCACCAGGTAGAAGTTCCGCAGGTAGCGCCCCTGGAACTCGTACAGCCGGAAGTGCTCGCCGCGCCGCGGGCCATCGGGCACGCGGCAATGGCGCTCGATCCACGCGAGCGCGACCCACAGCGGCTGCGCTTCAGCGGCCACCCTGCACCACCCGGAAGCGATCCTTGACCGACGGCCCCTCGGTGCCCGTGGCCGCTCGCTCGACGCTCGGCGAGGCGACGATGCGCCAGCGCAGGCGCAGCAGTGCGTCCTCCGTCAGCCCGAGCGCCTTCGCACGCTCGTCGCGCAGCTTGCGGAGGGGCGTCGGCGCGTCGCGCCGCTCGGCCTCGACGTCGGCGCGGACGTAGTGCGCGACTTCCTCGACGAGCCCGTCGCGCTCCCAGATGACGGCCTGCGGGCGCTGCCAGAGCGCGTTCCACAGGGCGATCTCGCGACGGATGGGGCGCGGGAGCGGCCATGCCGGGGCCTCGCCCTGCCGTCCGGCGGCAGGCAGATCGGTCCAGCTCGCCTGGTCGCTCGGGCGGTTGCGGCGCAGGGCGTCCGGCTCCGGCGCGGGGCCGCGGCTACCCATTTCGCACCGTCCCGACATGCGAAACCTGACCCGCGTTTTTCTTGGTTGGGCCGCGGTACAGGGGATGACGGGGTCCCAGGGATCCGACCCGCCCCTCCCCGGCAGCCAGCCTCGCACCCTGCGCCGAGTTGCACGCCTTGCACAGCACGCGCAACAGACCGTGGGGGTCGCCACCCTGCGAGAGCGGCACGACGTGGTCGGCCGTCAGGTTGAACGACGAACCGCACTCGCTGCACCAGGGCTGCGCGGCGATCGCCTCGGCGCGCGCCCGTCGGTACTCAGCGTCATACCCACGCCGAGCGGCCGGCACGCCGCCGTGGTTGCGCGTGCTCGTCCGCTCATGGACGGCGCAGCGACTGCGCGACGTGAGGGTCGGGCAGCCGGGCTCGAGACACGGACGGAGCGGACGGCTGGGCATCAGACGCTCGGCCCCAGTGGAGTCGCGGCTCGATTGGCAGCGGACGCCGCGGAGCGCTGGGCAGGGACCGGGCGTGACCAGGGACGAGACGCGGACGCCCTGGCGGCTCCGGCAGTGAGCGAGGCTCGCCCTGCCAGTGGTTGAGGACGCGCCAGTGCCCGCAGTTCGAGCGGGCACGAGGCGCAGGACGGGGCGAAGCAGGCGGCGCAGCTCATGAGCCGCCCCAGAACAGATGCCCGGCAAGCAGCGCAGCGACGCCCACGATCATCCAGCCGATCCACGGGTTCGCCCGGTACGCCTCGCGCACCCGCGTCGTGATGACCGGCTGGCCCGTGAACGCGTACCAGAACTCGAGGCCCAGCCAGGCGGCGCAGGTGGCGAGGAAGAGCCAGAAGACCTCCATCAGCGCCCCTCGATCACGATGCCGTCGGCGGTGAACGAGACGCGCGGATCGAAGCGCGGGAACGAGGGGTTGCCCTGGGCGATCTGCTGCATCGTCGCCTCGAGCGTGCCGCCGCCGATGACCATGTACGGGTTCAGCGGGAGCGGGAACGGGAACGATGCCGGCGGCGGCGGGAGGATCTGCTTGCCGATGGCGACCGCGATCGCGTACTGGTCGGGGTTCAGGACGAGCGAGCCGGGCATCGCGCCGGGCGCCACGAGGCGCAGGTCGAACGGCGCGGCGCAGTATGCCTGCCACCACTGCCATGCCGTCTGGCGGCTGAAGGTGAGGAGGTTGCCGCCCTGGCCTTCGATCATGTACGGCGTGTCGGCACCGAGCGCCGCGGCCTGCGGCGTACCCGGGCCGAACTTCCCGGCCGCGCCGGACGGGTCGAACGCGCCGAGCGAGACGGGCGACGTGATGACGGGCGCACTGGCGAACAGGTCAGGGCGCGTCGTCTTGTCGATCACGGTCGAGGGTTCGGCGACGGGCGCCTCGGGAGCGGTCGCCGTGGGCTCGATCACCGCCATGTTCGCCATCTGGATCAGGACGGGGGCCAGGGCGTCCGTCAGGAAGAACGTGCCGTTGGGCGCATGCTCCTGGCTGTTCGCGAGGACGACCTTCGCCTTCAGGGCGAGGACGTGCTCGCCCTCGATCGGGTCGAGCTCGGGGTAGGGGTCCTCGCCGTCCCAGCGGCGCGTGGTGCCCTCGACCCGTCCCTTCGTCCCGGCCGGGAGGGGCGTCGTGGTGACGATCTTGGACACGGCGATGACGGCGGGCGCGGGAGGCGTGACGGGAGGCGTGACGGGCACGTCCGGCGTGTTCGGGGTGGCCGTGCCGTCACCGTTGGGTGTGACGTTGGCCGGCGCCCAGACGAACTGCCGCAGGATCAGGCCGAGGATCGGGAACGCCGCACCGATCAGGATGGCGAGCTGCGGCGTGATGCTCGTGGCCTGTTCCGTCGTCAGCAGGCCTCCCGAGACGAGCAGCCCCGTGAGGATGGTCGCGTACATCACCGGCTGCGCCGATGGTGCAAGCGGGCTGGTGGATGTGGGCACGGTGTGCTCCTTCCCTCCGCGCTGTGCGCGGACGAACGCGGCGAGCGCCTGTGCGTCGCCGTTGAAGTAGTCGAGGTCGAGGGGCGAGCCGCGGTACTGGTGGAACGTCCAGCCGGGTCCCGGGTCGATGCCGTCCCATGCCGCCACCCAGCGCCAGTCGGCGCCGAGCGCATCCGCGGGGTAGCCGGACTTCGAGTGGTACAGCCCGCACTTGACGCCCTGCCGATGCATCTCGGCGATGAAGTCGCGCGCCTGTGCCGCGGTCATCTCCGGCTTGCCCGCCTCTGGCTCGAGGTCCAGGGCATAGAAGTCGGCGTCGGGCACGACGCGCAGTAGGGCCTGGGCCTGAGCGGCACCCGAGCCATAGACCCCGAAGCCGTAGGCACCGACGGGGAGGCCGCGCTCGTGAGCGGCGAGAATGTGACTGTTCTCCCGCGTATCGAAGCCCGTCCCGTAGGTGCCGCGGACGATCACGAAGTCCAGTCCGCTGAGGTCCGGCGTCGGCCATTGCCACTGCGAGATGTCGATGCCCCGAAGCGTCATGCGTGCCATCCGAGCACCAGAAGCAGCATCTCGATGTCCAGCGCGGCGACCGCGACACATAACAGGGCGACCGCGATTGACAGAGCATCGGGCCGGTTCATGCGTCCTCCGCAGCCGCGCGGGCCTCGCGCTCATAGAGGTTGTCCGTGTACCAGGAGCCGCCACGACGGACGGCGCGGATGGACGCCCACAGGTAGCAGGCCGGGAACAGCAGCCCGAGGTCGCGCCACTGCTCCGAGTGCGCCAGCTCGTGGGCCATCTCGCGGATCGTCAGCGGGCGCCAGCTGATCGTCGTGTCGCCGAAGGTGATGGCGAGCCAGTTGCGGATGAGCGGCAGACCCTGCGTCCACGGCCAGACGAGCCAACGGTGCGTCATGCCGTCAGCCCCAGCACTTCCTGCGAGCAGCGGCGGGCGGCGATCTCGCAGTACCGCTCCTCGATCTCGATGCCGATGGCATGACGACCGAGGGACTTCGCCGCGACGAGAGTCGAGCCGGAACCCATGAACGGATCGAGCACGGTGCCGGGCGGAGACTTCTGGATCAGGTCCCGAAGCACCCCCACCGGCTTCTCGTTCGGGTGACTACGGCCTCTTGTGGCCCATGTCACGACGTTGTATCCGTGCCCTCGCAGCACGCCCGAGTCGCGCCGTCCCGCGAAGCCGGACCCGAGGACGTAGATTTCCTCCCAGTTCGGCTTCCACGGCATAGACAGATCGCCCATGCCCGAGGCTGGACCCTTGTCCCAGACAAGGACCGCCTTCGTGCCCTCTGGCGTTCGAACCTTCCAGTGACCGAAGACGAGCGCGGGTCGGCCCGCCCACCACGCGAGGATCGCGTCCCGAGAGGACGTATCCTCGTCGCCCGCGATCACCTCGTCGCGCCACGCGGAGTCGGCCCGATTGGAGGCGTGCGAGTAGCCATAGGGCGGATCGGTCACGAGCACGTCGGCCCCGAGCGCCGCGAGGTCGAACGTGCGGCAATCGCCGTGGTAGATCGTCACGAACTCGTCGGAGTAGTACGGCGTCATCGCCCGAACAGGACCGTGACGTAGGTCCTGCTCCCATCGCTCACGACACCGGAGCCGATGCGCGTCCAGCGCCCGAGGATCATCTCGTTGTGAACCGGGGACGCCATGAAGGCGCCGATGGCCCACTCGGGCGCGTTCGGGATGCCGCTCTCCCACGCGATGATCTCGCCCACCTGCCGGTAGCGGTAGCCGCGCAGCTGGCCGAGGTCGTAGGCGATGTCATGCCCGAAGACACCCGTCCGCAGCATCGTCGCCGAGCGCTCCCATGCGATGCGGTCGAGCAGCGGGTCGCGCGACAGGCGGGTGAGCCCTGCCGCCTGCCGTTGCAGCCCGACCAGGTACGTGAAGTGGCGCGAGGGGTAGTCGGAGGGTCCGATGGCCGTGCTCGTGGGCGGCAGCGTGGGCGTGACGGTGGGCGCCGGCGTGGGGGGAGGCGTCGGCGCCACCGTCGGGCTGGGGCTGGGCGCCTGATACACCGGGGTGGGAGTCGGCTCGGGCGTGCCCGTGATCGGCGTGCCGATGGCGCCCGGGGCGGGCGTGGATGCGGGCTGCGGCGGCTGGCAGGTGCCGGCGAGCAGCACGGCGACGGCCACGACGACGATCGCCACGAGCAGCAGGCGGACGGCGGCGAAGCGGCGGTGCTTCATCGCGTCACCGTCTCGACGAGCGCCATGTGCGTCGGGCTCGACTCGGCGTGGATGGGCGGCAGGATCCACGGCAGACGCCAGTGCGAGAGGGCGTGGATCTCACAGACCGGGTGCCCGTCGCGCTCGGCGGTCGCCGGGAGCTCGCAGCGGCGCGCGTCCGGCGTGCCGGCGAGAATGACGACCTGGCAGCGGTGCTCGCTCATCTACTTCCGCCCGACGAACGGGCCGGCCTCGAGACCGACGAGCGCCAGCGCAGCGCCGACGAGGACGCCCAGGGCGATCGCATCCACGTCGATCCCCGGGATCGCGTCCAGGAGGGCGAGCGCGACGGCCGCGCCGCCGAACAGGACCGCCAGCCTGACGCGGGTCTTGCCGTAGAACCCGCCGCCGTCGGGGCGCCCATTACCGCCGCCCACGACGCCACTCGCGCCAGACGTCCGAGAGGGTCGAGAAGACGTGGTCGGCCCACGGCACGAGGTAGGGGTGGAGGTAGAGCATGAGCAGGGCGCCGAGCGCGATGCCGACGACGAAGTCGCCCGGGAAGTGCCCGAGGTCCTCCACGTCAGCGGAAGGCGTGGCGCCCGCCCTGGCGGGGAGCGGGCGCCGGGAGGGAGGGAGGAACCTGTCGGTCTTCCACTGGCACGCCTAGAAGGGTGCGCGGCTACCCGATCGGGTAGCAATCTGTCAAAAGCGGAAGGGGATCACGCGGCGAGCAGGCGACGCCGGATCGCGATCGCGACCGCCTGAGTCGGTGTTTGCGCCCCGAGTCGCTCGCAGGCACGACGGGTGTGCAGCCGGACGGTGCGCTCGGTGACGCCGAGCTGCCAGGCGATCTCCTTCCGGGTCATCCCCTCGGCCAGTGCCGCCAGCACCTGGCGCTCGCGCAGCGTCAGGGTGGCGGTGGCGAACATCAGGAGCACGCCAGCGCCCATCGACGGGCGTCGATGCAGCCCCGGTCCGTGTAGCCGATCGTGTAGCCGATCGTGTCCCGACAGGGCACATCCGGGCACGGCCAGTCACCCTGTCTGATCGGGGAAATGGGGTGGCCTAGGGGACTTGAACCCCTAACCATCGGATCCACAATCCGATCGTTTCGTGCGTGATTCGGGCGAATCGGTAGCCGATCGTGTAGCCGATCGCACCTCGAAGTGGTCGGGGGAGGGGTGGGCGGCATCGGTCAGGAACGCTTTCGGGGCCGTCGATACGGGAGCGCGGGCGATGACCCGCCCAGCTTCCCGTTCAGCCAGTAGACGAAGCGCGTGAAGCCGAGCTCGAGGTCGAGGTACGCGAGGAGGATGCACCAAGCGCGCCAGGCACGGCGGTACTGACCCACGATCGTCTTGCCGCTCACCCTGCGTCCTCCTTCACCACCGGCAGGTCCAGCGTCGCGACCGCGTCGCGCTGGAGCTCCGGCACGACGTGCTCGTAGATCCGTGTCGACGACTTCGAGCGGTGCCCGAGCTGCGCGCCGATCACGCGCTCGTGGACGCCGGCGGCGAGCATGAGCGTCGCCGCGCCGTGGCGCAGCAGGTGCGGGTGCAGCCTCGGCTGGTTCTTCCGCTCCAGGAGCTCCGGCAGGGCATGCGAGACGCTCGATGTCTGGAGCCGCGCGAAGTGCCCGGCGCGTGTCCGTCGCGGGCCGAAGAACACCGGCTCGTCGTCGCCCCGGCGCGGGGCGCGGGCGAGCGCGAGGCGCAGCGCGGCGACCGCGTCGGCCGACAGCGGGACCGAGCGGGCGACCGTCTTCGACACGCGGACGCGGACGAACGCGTGCACCAGGTCGAGGTCGCGCTGGTCGAGCCCGCATGCCTCGCCCAGCCGCATCCCGGTCCCGAGCAGCAGGCGCACGATCGGCTCGACCCACTCGCCCTTCACCGCGGCGAGGATCGCATCCCGGTCGGCGCGCGACATGGGCACGATGGGATCGCGCTCGACGCGCGGCAGCATCACGCCGTCGGCCGGGTTATCAACGATCGAGCGCCGTCGCTTCGCCTGCTCGAGCGCGTTGTGCAACGTCGAGATGATGCGGTGGACCGTGGCGGGGGAGCAGCCGGCCTGGAGGCGCTCGGCCACGAGGCGCTCGACGTCGCGCGGGCGGAGGCGGGCCACGACGATGCCGCCGAGGAGCGGCGAGATGTGCAGCCGGACGTGGATCTCGTAGGCCTGGCGCGTGCGCGGACGCAGCGACGGGCCGTAGGACGCGAGCCATGTCCGCAGGTAGGCGTCGAGCGTCATCGTGGCCGGGTCGCCTCCGGCCCCGAAGATGCGCCGCAGCGTGTCGAGTTCGTCGTTCGCGGCGTCTTCGGAATCGGCGACGCGATGCACGCGCCGGCGCTTGCCGTTCACCACGCCGAGCGGGAAGAACACCTCCCAGCGCCGCGTCGCCTTCGAGTACGAGATCGATCCCTCGCCACGATGCAACCGACGCCGAGCCATCGCCCACCTCCCACGCAGGGCCATCATGCCACCCGGCGACCTTCGAGATGGGCGATGTACGCCGCGAGTTCGGACGCCTTGATGCGGACGGCGGGGTTACGGCTGCCCGGCTGCCCGACGTGCAGGACGCGGATCTGGCCGCTCGCGATGAGCCGGTTCAGCGTGCGAAGCGAGATGTGCAGCCGTTCCGCCGCCTCGGGCTTCTTGAGCAGCTCGACGACGGTCATCGCTCGGCGCTCTCCGGCCGCTCGATGTCCCAGCGCGAGTCGTCGTAGAGCACGATCGTCCAGTCGTCCTCGCAGATCGCCGTGCGCCCCGTCATGCCGAGCGTCGGGTGCCGGTAGGGGCGCAGTTCGCGCACGAGGTGCCAGCGCCCGCCGAAGGGGATGAGGTCGCCCACCCGCACGTCGCGGCCGCGCACGGTGGCGGTCATGCGGCACGCTCCCATCGCACCTTCGGGCCGGTCGGCATCTTCGGCGGGTCGAACAGGCGCGGCAGTTGCAACGCCCGCGGCCCGGCGGTGTGGACCCACTCGCCGCGCTCGGCGAGGCGCTCAGCCTCATGGAACCCGGCCGCTCGCAGCGACGTGCCCGGCTCCTCGGCGAGCGTGTAGGTGATGACGCGCCG